>JBJKSP010000283.1:0-19361 GCA_046703865.1 Thiobacillaceae bacterium | reverse complement strand
GAAAGAAAAGAAGGCCGGATCCTTCCCGTAGGCATCGGCATAGATCTTGATGCTTTGCGCGTCGCCTTCGCCGCGCAGGATCTGCGCCTGACGCTGGGCTTCGGCGATGATCTCGATGCGCTGGCGGTCGGCATCCGCCCGGATCTTTTCTGCCTCGGCCGCCCCCGAGGATCTGCGCTGGTTGGCCACCCGTTTGCGTTCGGCCTCCATACGCCGGTAGACCGAAATGCTGACTTCCGAGGGCAGATCTACGCGCTTGAGGCGCACGTCCAGGACCTGAATGCCGAAGCGGCTGACGTCCTCATCCGCCGAAGTGCGCAACGAGGACATGATCTGGTCGCGTTCGCCCGATACCACGTCGTGTACGGTGCGCTTGCCGAATTCGGCGCGCATGCCGTCGTTGATGGTCTGGGACAGCCGGTTGGCGGCGCGCGCCTCGTCACCGGAGAAGCTGACGTAGAACTTCTCCACGTTCCGGATGCGCCACTTCACGAAGTAATCCACGATGACATTGATCTTTTCCGAGGTGAGGAAGCGCTCGGGCTCGGTGGTATCCATGGTCAGGATACGGGTATCGAAATAGCGCACGTTCTGCACGAAGGGGATCTTGAAATAGAGCCCCGGCTGGGTCTTCACGCTGACGATCTCGCCCAGCTGGAACACGATGGCCGCCTGGCGCTGATCCACTTGGAATACCGACAGCGACAGGACGACCAGCACCAGGACGATGGCGAGAATGATATTGGCGGTGTTCTTCATGGACGCTCCTCCCTGTTGCGGCTGCGGAAGGCGTCCCGGGAACGGAACAGATCGTCGCTATTGCTGCTACTACTACTGCCGGTGCTGGGCGTCGAGGGCTTGTCCGACGTGGAAGACTGATTCTCTGCGGCACTGCCCGTCGCCGTGGGTGTTCCGGCCGCGGTTCCGGTCATCTGCATAAGCTTGTCCAGGGGCAGATAAAGCAGGTTGCCACCCCGTTTTTCGTCGATCAATACCTTGGTGGTCCCGGACAGGACCTGCTGCATGGTGTCCTGATACAGGCGTTCCCGGGTCACCCGGGGTGCCCTTTCGTATTGCACCAGGATCTGCTTGAACCGGGAGGCATCCCCCTCGGCATCGGCGATCACCCTTTGCTTGTAGCCCCTGGCCTCTTCTTGGAGGCGTGCGGCGACGCCGCTGGCCCGGGGGATGACGTCGTTGGCGTAGGCCTGGCCCTCGTTGATGAGGCGCTGCTTGTCCTGGTTGGCCTTGTTGGCGTCGTCGAAGGCCGCCTGGACCTGCTCCGGGGGCTGGGCATTCTGCATGTTGACCTTGCTGATGCTGATGCCGGTCTTGTAGCGGTCCAGGATCTTCTGCATGAGTTTGTCCGCCCCGGCGGCCACGGTCTCGCGCCCTTCATACAGCGCGAAGTCCATCTTGCTCTTGCCCACGATCTCCCGCATGGCGCTTTCGGCGACCTGCTTCACCACCTCGTTGGCCGCGTCCACGCCCACGGTCCCCGAGGTGAAGCGGTTGTTGAACAGGTAGGCGACGGGATCCCGCACCGTGTACTGGACCGAGAACTGGAGATCGATGATGTTCTCGTCGTCGGTGAGCATGAGGGATTCGGACAGGACCTTGGACTTCACGTTCTGGCGATAGCCGATCTCCACGTTGCGCACCTGGTCCACGTTGACGATCTCCGCGTGTTCGATGGGATAGGGCAGGTGCCAGCGCGGCCCGGGCAGGGTTGTCTCCACGTACTTGCCGAAGCGCAGCACCACCCCCCGCTCGCCCGCGTCCACGATGTAAAAGCCGCTGGCGAGCCAGATCACCACCAGCAGTGCCACGATCAGACCGGCGCCGCCCGGCAAATGGAAGTCACCGGCCCCGCCCCCCCCGGGGCTGGCGGGCCCACCCCCGCCCCGGCGACCGAACATGGCGTTCAGGCGCTGATTGAATTTCCTCCAGAGCTCATCAAGGTCGGGAGGGCCGCCGCTGTTGCGATTGCCCCACTGGGGATCATTCCAAGCCATCTGTTGAGATTTCCGCCGCGGTAGTTTCTGGTCTGCGTGCCTGGGTGTGAGGCCGCGCGTTGCTGTATTCAGTCAATGCCTGCTTGAGCAGCTCGATTCCCTGGCCATGCCTGGCGCTCAAATGAACGCTGACGATGTTACCACACTCATCCCAGGCTACATGGGGCTCAACACCGGTCAAATCAACCTTGTTCATGACCAGGATCTGGGGAACCCGATCCGCATCGATCTCCGCCAGGACCTTGTTCACCTCCTCCATCTGATGATCTCGGTTGGAGCTGGCCGAGTCCACCACGTGGAGCAGCAGATCGGCACGCACCGCCTCTTCGAGGGTGGCGTGGAAGGCCGCCACCAGGCTGTGGGGCAGGTGCGTGATGAAACCCACCGTGTCGGACAGAACCACGGGCCCTGCCTCCGGCAACCATAGCCTGCGTGTTGTCGTGTCCAGGGTGGCGAATAGCTGGTCGGCTGCATATACCCCGGCATGCGTGAGGGCGTTGAAAAGCGTGGATTTCCCCGCATTGGTATAACCCACCATGGAAACGGAGAGCACGCCGCCCCTGTGCCGTGCGCGACGCTGGATGGCACGGCTCTTCTCCAACTTCGCCAGCCGGCTCTCGATGGTCCGGATCCTGCCGATGATGAGGCGCCGGTCGATTTCAAGCTGGGTCTCGCCGGGTCCCCCGCGCACCCCGATGCCCCCGCGCTGCCGCTCCAGATGGGACCAGCCGCGCACCAGGCGCGTGGAGTAGTGGCGCAACTGGGCCAGTTCCACCTGCAGCTTGCCCTCCCCGCTGCGTGCCCGCAGAGCAAAGATGTCCAGGATCAGGGCCGTACGGTCCAGAACACGGCACTGCAATCGGCGCTCCAGGTTGCGCTCCTGTATGGGGGAGAGTTCGTGGTTGAAGATGACCAGGGTGGCCCCGGTCTCCCGCAGTCCCTGGGCGACCTCTTCCACCTTGCCGCTACCCGCGAACAGAGCGGGGTCCGGCCTCGACCGCCGACCTTCCACTACACCGGCCAGGGCCAATCCTGCGCTGGCGACGAGCAGCTTGAGTTCCGAAAGGCTGTCCGAATATCCGGACTCACCGAAATCGAGGCTGACGAGCAGAACCCGCTCGCCTCGATCGGGGCGTTCAAACATCTAACGAGGTTAGGATCAGGCCTCTTCCTCCTGGCGGTAGGTGACGGCGCGGGCCGGAACCACCGTGGAAATGGCGTGTTTGTATACCATCTGGGTCACGGCATTCTTGAGCAGGACCACGTATTGGTCGAAGCTTTCGATGTGGCCTTGCAACTTGATGCCGTTGACCAGATAGACGGAAACCTGCACCTGTTCCTGACGTAGGGCGTTCAGAAAGGGGTCTTGTAATTGCAGCCCTTTGCTCATAATTGCACCGGAAATAGTTATTGGAATAAGAATTTTACCCGAATTACAGAAAAATAAATCCGTCCGACGGGCCTCCAAAACAGAAGCCTTTGCCCCGGCCGGCTTCCGGCAACATGCCAGTCCGTCTTCCTCGGCCTTTGCCAACCGCCTAGTGTGCCCCCCAATAAGGTGTGGCGATCGCCTCTCCCAGATCGGCTTCAACCAGTCGTCGGCGCACCGCCAGCAACTTCTCGATCAAGGCCGGCTCGATCTGGCCGTAAGCCTCGGCGTCGGGCTGGCGGTTGACCACCACGCCGAGTAGTTCGGTGATGGCGTTGCCGATGGAGTTTTGGCTGATGGTGACGATCAGCTGGCCGCGGTCGTTGCGGTAGATCAGCTGCTTGAAGGCCGGCTGCCAGCGGATGGCGTTGGCGTACCTGGCGTCGTGGATGCAGCGGTCGCGCACCATCTTGGCCGTCTTGAGGAAGTCGTTGTTGAACAGCAGCTTTTCTTCGACCAGTTCCGGGAAGTAGATCTCGCGCGGCAACGGCGCGTTGCGGGTCGAGACCTGGCCGAAGAAGGTCCGGTAGAAGTCGATGAAGCCCTGAAGGATGGTGTCGTACTCCTTCCAGAACCGCACGTGCTTGAGCGACTCGGCACCGCCCGTGACCTCCCAGCTGGGCAGTCCCTGGGGGTAGCCGGTCAGGGCGATCTTGCAGGAACCGGCCTGGCACGGCCGCAGGATTTCCAGGTCGAGCTCGTCGAAGAAGGCCCGATACACGTCGCGCATGTAGGCCTGGAACAGGGAGTGCTGGCCGCCGTCGGTGAGGTTGGGGTTGTTGGCGTCGGCGAACGGCGCGCCTCGCAACTGGGCCTTGTCGAAGAGGATGAAGTGATTGTGCAGCATGCGGATCGACGGCACGCCGGGCGAGGTCAGGGGCCAAGTGGCGTCCAGGCTAGCCTCGCCGGCCAGGACCAGGGTCTCGTCCGGGTCCGGATACTGCTCGAGCATGTACTCGAAGATGACGTGGTTCATCCGGTTCCAGACGTTCTTCACCTGGTCCAGAACCTGGGTGCGGCGCACCGGCCGGCCGAGCGGATCGAGGATGGACTGAGAGGTGTTGTAGATGATGGAGGTATCGAACTCATTGCTGTGGCCCAGGGCCTTGCGGTAGAGCAACAGGTTTTCCGGGTTCTGCAGCAGACCGTTGTTATGCACCAGGTCGTTGAGGTTCTCGGTGCTGTTGAAGAATTCGTTGGGCTTCATGCCCTCGGGAACGTCGAGGGGGATGGGACGATAGGGCGTCACGATCGCTCTGGGGCCGGACTGCATGACGGGGGGCTGCTCCAAGGGACTCAAGGCGGGTCATTGCAGCACGCCGCATGCCGACCGGGCAAAGTGGCGGTTTTTATCGCGACATAGGTGTCTTTAATGCTGGTTGCCACCAATCCGGGAATATCCCCCCGGGGGGTGGATGACGGTCGCCAAGCCACCCCCGCGAGGAGCACATTTCCAGTCGACGCCACGACTATTATTCAAATATGGGGTTAGGCCTTTGAGCACCAGAATGTATCGTTGGATCGCAATCCTGCTCGGAGGGATGATCGCCCTGCCGGGCTGGACCGCCGGCATCACCGCCGGTCCCATGCTGGGCCATATCACCAGCCGAACGGCCAGCATCTGGGTACAGACCGACGGGCCCGGGATGTTGCGGGTGGAATACTGGCCGACACGCGACCCCAATGAACCGAAAGCGGGGCCGGTCACGCGGGTCGAGGCCGGGACGGATTACAGTACCCAGCTGACCCTGACGGATCTCAGCCCGGGGACCCGCTACGGCTATAGCTTGTTCGTGGATGGGGAGCCGCAACTGCAGGGCCTGGCCCTGGGCTTCAACACCCTGCCGCTTTGGAGGCACTGGCTGCCACCGTCGGATTTCACGGTCTACCTGAGCTCCGGTTCATATATCAATGATCCGGCCCTGGATCGAGCACCCGGCAAGCCCGAAGGCGCCGGCTATGAGATCTTCCGGACCATCACCAGGCTGGCCGACGACAATCCCCGCCCCCACCTGATGCTTTGGCTGGGGGACCACGTCCATTTCCGCGAGGCGGACACCGAATCCCCCTGGGGCATGAATGCCCGCTACCGTAAGGTCCGCTCCCTGCCTGAACTGCAGCCCCTGCTGCATGCCATGCCGAACTACGCCGTCTGGGACGATCACGATTACGGCCCGGACGACGCCAACCGCAGCTTCGTGTACAAGGACGAAAGCCTGAAACTGTTCAGGCGCTATTGGGCCAACCCCAGCTATGGCTTGGAGGACCTTCCCGGCATGTTCACCACTTTCTCCTTTCTGGATGCCGATTTCTTTCTCTTGGATGACCGCTTCTACCGGGCCGCCGATAATACGGCGGTACCCGAGCAGGAAACGGATATCTGGACGGCGGCGAAGGACTGGGTGTTTGGATACAACCCGCTGACGCGCCTGCTGGGCAAGCGCTATGCGGGCGGCGGCCCGGTCTGGCTGGGCGAGAGCAAGGTCATGTTCGGACAGGGACAGATGGACTGGCTGAAGCAGGCCTTGCTCCAGTCCCGTGCCACCTTCAAGATCGTCGCCGACGGCAGCCAGCTCTGGAATGACGCCAATACCGGCGAAGGTTGGCAGCACTTCCCGGCGGAACGGGACAGCTTCCTGGAATGGCTCAAGGAGCAGAACATCCCCGGGCTGATCTTCGTCAGCGGGGGTCGGTACCACACCGAGTTGATCCGGCGTGACGTCAAGGACAGCTATCCCCTCTACGAACTGACCTGTTCCCCGCTGACCGCCACCCCTCGCCCGTCCTCGGACGAGAAGGAAAGGGACAATGCCCAGCGGGTGAGCGGGACCCTGGTGGCCGAACGCAATTTCTGCACCCTGGATGTGACGGGTCCGGCCGAGCACCGGAAGGTGGTCATGCGCGCCTTCGACAGCGCAGGCCACCGGTTGTGGGAAAAGACCCTGACGGCGGATGCGTTAAGGAAACCTCCGGAACCACGGAAAAGCAGCAACACGGAGCATGTCATCATGCCCTAATTGCGACGATGCCTTTCCTGACGGGCCTTGCCGGGCGGGCGCCGTTGTTGGGGGCCGGCCTTGCGCGCCTCGTAGGGGTTGGGGGTCGCCTTAAGCTCCACTCGCAGGGGCGTGCCCTGGAGGTCGAAGGCCAGGCGGAAACTGTTTTCCAGATAGCGCCTGTAGTCCTTGGTGACACCGTCCAGATGGTTGCCGTGCACCACGATGACGGGGGGGTTCATGCCGCCCTGGTGGGCGTACTTGGGCTTGGGGCGGAACAGCCCGGATCTGGGGGGGGCGTGTTTGGCCACGGCGTCGTGGAGCACATGGGTGAGCCTGGGGGTGGGCAGCTTGGCCATGGCCGCGGCATAGGCCTGGTCCACAGACTTCAGCAGGCTTGTCACGCCCTGGCCCTGCAGGGCGGAGATGTAGTGGAACCGGGCGAAGGTCAGGAAATCCAGCCGCCTGGCCAGTTCCCGTTTGACCTGGTCGCGGCGGTAGTCGTCCAGTCCGTCCCACTTGTTCACCGCCAACACCAGCGCCCTGCCCGCTTCCAGGATGAAGCCGGCCAGGTGGGCGTCCTGGTCCGCGATGTCCTGGCGCGCATCTAGCACGAGCACCGCCACGTTGGCATCCTCGATGGCCTGTAGGGTCTTGATCACCGAGAATTTCTCGATGGCCCCCGTGACCCGGCCCTTGCGCCTCACCCCGGCGGTATCGATGAGGGTGTAGTCGCGGTCGTTGCGCCGAAAGTCCACGTGGATGGAATCGCGGGTGGTGCCGGGCTCATCGAAGGCGATGACCCGCTCCTCACCCACCAGGGCATTGACCAGGGTGGACTTGCCCACGTTCGGACGGCCCACGATGGCGATCTTGGGATGGCGGTCGGCCCCTTCCGCCTCCTCCTCCGCGGGGAAGGGCTCCAGGGCCAGGTCCAGCAATTCCCTCACGCCCTCGCCGTGGGCACTGGAGATGGGCATGGGCACCCCCAACCCCAATTCGTGGAATTCGGCCACCGCCTGGGCGGAGGGCATGCCCTCGGTCTTGTTGACGGCCAGGTGCACCGGCCTGCCGACACGGCGCAAACGATCGGCGATGAGCTTGTCCTGGGGGGTGATGCCGATGCGGGCGTCCACGATAAAAATGATCACGTCCCCCTCGTCCACGGCTTGCAGCGTCTGCCGGGCCATCTCCGCCAGGATACCGCTGTCCGCCACAGGCTCGAAGCCCCCCGTGTCCACCACCAGGCAGGGCTTGGAGCCCAGCCGACCGTGTCCGTAGTGCCGGTCCCGGGTCAGGCCGGGCAGATCATGGACCAGGGCGTCCCGAGTCTTGGTGAGCCGGTTGAACAGCGTGGACTTGCCGACGTTGGGCCGGCCAACCAGGACGACGGTGGGTTTCATGCGTCAGGGAGCAGAGGGCAGGAATCAGGTATCAGAATGGCCGCCTACTGATCCCTGATTCCTGGTCCCTGTATTTTGAAGGCGTAGACGCCGCCGTTGACCGTCTGCGCCACCAGACCGGCGTTCAGCGGCACCATCTGACCGACGATGGCGCTGCCTTCAGTGGCAACACGGGCGGCGAAGGCACCGTCGTCGGCGTTGAGGAGATGGATGTAACCCTGGAAGTCGCCCACGGCCACGTATCGGCCCTGCGCCATGGGGGTGGAAAGACTGCGGTCGCGGAGTTTGTCCTGTTTCCAGACGCTGGCACCGCGCTGCAGATCGAAGGCCTGGATCACGTCATGGTCGTCGGCGGCGTATATATTGCGGCTATCCATGTCCACGCCACGCACGGCGGAAAACTCGCGAGCCCAGCTCAGGTTGCCGGTTGCCTTGTCGAAGCAGGCCACGCGGCCCTGATAGGCCGCCGCGCAGATGATCTGGGCATTCACCGCCAGCGGGCCGGTGACGTCGGCGATGCGCTCCAGTTCCGTCGTCCCCTTGGGTAGCGCGACGACGGCCTCCCAAATCGGCGCACCGTTCACCAGAGACAGGGCCGTCAATTTTCCCCCGGGTTGGCCCGCGTACAGGGCCGATTCTCCCAGGAACATCCCGCTCGGCTCGCGCAGGGTCAGTGCCGGCAACGACCGGCTGTAGACCCAGCGTTGCTTGCCGTCCTTGGCGTCCAGCAGGTAGATCTTGCCGTCATTGCCCCGGGCCGCCACCATGCCATGGCCCGCAACCGGGACCGAGAGGACCTCCCCGGAAAGCCTGGCCGTCCACGCCCGTTGCCCGTCGCTGGTGCGCAGGGCGATCACTTCACCCTGGGGTGTTCCCACCAAGGCGAGGCCGTCACCCACGCCCACACCCGCGGAGAGCGGCTTGCCGGCCTCGGCGCGCCACATGACCCGGCCACTGGGCAGGTCGATCTTCACCACCTGGCCGTCCTGCCCGGCGGCATAAATGAACTGCCCGTCCTTGGCCGGCGAAAAGGTGTAAGGTCCGGACGCACCCACCTGCACATCCCACTCCCGTACCAGGGTGGCGCTGGGCTTGAACTCGGTCAGTTCGGCCGGCTTCACCGGGGTGCCGCCGGAACCGAACCATCTGCCGATGGTGCTGCAACCGGCCAGGGACACGACGGCGGCGAGGCCAAGCGCAAACAATCTCATCCCGGCCACCCCTTAACCCCCGATCCCATCCAGCTTGATCTCCACCAGCGGCTTCAGGGGATCCTTGTCACCCAGCTTTGCCAAGGCCAGTTGGTAAGCGGCGCGCGCTTCCTGCTTCTTGCCCTGGGCCATCAGCACATCGCCCTTGAGCTGCGCATAAAGGCCTGCGAAGGCGTCGGCATGCGATTGATTCAGCAGTGCCAATGCCCCTGCCGGGTCCTTGTCATCGAGCAGCACCGCAGCAAGACGCAACCTGGCCAGATCCTTTAAGCCATCCCCTTTGGCGTGGTCCAGGGCATAACGGTACTGGGCCTGGGCACTCTTCAGATCACCCGCATCGAAGTTGATCCGGCCCACCAGCCATGCCGCGGGGGTGGCGTAGCCGCTGTGCGAGTACTTGTCCATGATCTGGCCGGTGATCTCCTTCAACGCGTTTACGTTATTCATCACCGTGGCCTGCATGGCCTGATCGAACAACATGGAGGCAGCGCTGCCCTGTTTGTAGCTCCAGGCCTGCCAGCCGCGCCAACCGGCGGTGGCCAGCAGGAAGATGATGACCAGGGACATGACCCATTTGCCGTTCTTCTTCCACCATTCCTTCAGTTCTTCCAGCTGTTCCTGTTCTTCGAGATCGAGAGCCATGTTGCAGTCCTTATTGCCGTAACAGTTTGATAACGTCGCCGGGGGACAGTCGCTGTTGCTGTCCGCCTTCGCCGCGCAGGGGTTTGAGGCTGACCAGGCCGGCCGCCGCCTCGTCGTCGCCGAGGATGACGGCATAGCGGGCCCCGCTGGCGTCGGCCTTCTTCATCTGGGACTTGAAGCTGGCGCCACCACCGTGGAGAACCACGGACAATCCGCCGTCCCGCAGTGTCTCCGCGGCCTCCAGGGCGAAGCGCTCGGCGGCGTCTCCCACCTTGACTAGATATACGTCGGGTGTCGGGGGACCGTACGCATGACCGGCCTCGGATATGAGGGTGAGCAGGCGTTCGATACCCATGGCGAAACCGCAGGCCGGTGCCGGTCGCCCTCCCAGTTGCTCCACCAGGCCGTCGTACCGACCGCCGGCGCAGACCGTGCCCTGGGCGCCCAACCGGTCGGTGACCCATTCGAACACGGTGTGGTTGTAATAGTCCAGTCCGCGTACCAGACGGGTATTGATCCGACAGGGGATGCCCGCATCCTTCAACCCCCGCTGGATCGCCTCGAAATGGGCCAGGGCCGGCTCGTCCAATTCTTCCATGAGCCTGGGGGCCTCAGACACCAGCGCCTGCATGGCGGGGTTCTTGGTATCCAGGATCCGGAGCGGATTGGTGTACAGCCGCCGCTGCGCGTCCTCGTCCAGCTGATCTCGATGGGCCTCGAACCAGGCGATGAGCTTTTGCCGGTGCGCGGCACGCGCCTCGGCGCCACCCAGGGTGTTGAGTTCCAGCCAGACGTGGTCCGTCACGCCAAGCTGGCGCCAAAGGCGTGCGGTCATGAGCAGGTGCTCGACGTCCAGGTCCGGGCCGGGATAGCCCATGGCCTCCACGCCCACCTGGTGAAACTGGCGGTAGCGCCCTTTCTGGGGGCGTTCGTGGCGGAACATGGGGCCCATGTACCAGAGCCGTTTGCCTCCGTCGAACAGGAGGTTGTGCTCGATGATCGCACGCACGCAGGAGGCGGTGCCTTCCGGCCGAAGGGTGAGGCTCTCGCCGTTCAGTTCGTCGATGAAGGTGTACATCTCCTTTTCGACGATGTCGGTCACCTCGCCGATGGCCCGCTTGAACAAGCCGGTCTGTTCCAGGATGGGGGTCCGGATCTCCCGATAGCCGTAGGCGTCGAGCCAGGTACGGACGACGGATTCAAAGTGGGCCCACAAGGGCATGTCCGCTGGCAGAAGGTCGCTCATGCCGCGGATGGCACGCAGGGTCTGGCTCATCAGTGAAGTTCGTGGATGTGCGGGAGGGTCAGTTTTCGGTTTGTTGTCCGGCCAACTGGTCCGCCAGTTTCTGGGCCTCGGCGAAGTCCAGGGTGCCCTCATAGATGGCGCGGCCGGTGATGGCACCCATGATGCCCTCCTCCTCCACGGCACCCAGGCGCCGCACGTCGTCCAGGTTGGTGATGCCGCCGCTGGCGATCACCGGGATGGTCAGGGACTGGGCCAGGTGCACGGTGGCCTCCACGTTGACGCCCGTGAGCATGCCGTCCCGGCCGATGTCGGTGTAGATCACCGCCTCCACGCCATAGTCCTGGAAGCGCAGGGCCAGGTCCACCACATCGTGGCCGGTGACCTTGGACCAGCCTTCCACCGCCACCTTGCCGTCCCGCGCGTCCAGCCCCACCATCACGTGCCCGGCGAAGGCATTGCAGGCATCGTGCAGAAAACCGGGATTCTTCACCGCCGCACTGCCGATGATGACGTAGCCGATGCCGTCGTCCAGGTAGCGCTCTATGGTGTCCAGGTCACGGATGCCGCCGCCCAGCTGCACGGGGATGTCCTCGCCCACGGCACCGACGATGGCCTTGATCGCCTCCTCGTTCACCGGCTTGCCGGCGAAGGCACCGTTCAGGTCTACCAAGTGCAGGCGCCGGGCGCCCAGGGCCAGCCAGTGGCGGGCCATCTCGGCAGGGTTCTCGGAAAAGACCGTCGCCGTGTCCATGTCGCCCTGCTTCAGGCGTACGCAATGTCCGTCCTTGAGGTCGATGGCGGGGATAATAAGCATGGCGGGGCTACCTCTGTTCCTTCCTCTGGGTTGATCAGGCTTGTCCGTCCCAGCGCACGAAATTGGCCAATAGCCGAAGACCGGAGGCTTGGCTCTTTTCGGGGTGGAATTGGACGGCGAAGATGTTCCCCCGTGCGCAGGCACAGGCGAACTCGAAGGGGTAACGGCTGGTCCCCGCCGCCAGGGCTGGGTCGGCCGGTTCGGCGTAATAACTGTGCACGAAATAGAACCGCGTGCCCTCCTCGATGCCCGCCCAGAGGGGGTGCCCCCGGGTCTGGTGTACGTTGTTCCATCCGATGTGGGGCACCTTGAGGCGTTCGTCCTGCGTGTCCTGCATGGCCGCTTCCGGGAACAGGCGCACGCGG
The DNA here is from genome assembly GCA_046703865.1 of Thiobacillaceae bacterium. Classification (GTDB taxonomy): domain Bacteria; phylum Pseudomonadota; class Gammaproteobacteria; order Burkholderiales; family Thiobacillaceae; genus JBJKSP01. The sequence goes on along the minus strand of JBJKSP010000283.1, from coordinate 7,240 downwards.
CCGGGCAGGATCCCCAGACCCTCGCAATCGCCCTCCTCGCTATGCCCGAACAGGGCCTGGAGGCCCAGGCAGATACCCAGGAAGGGCTTGCGGGCCGCGGCTTCCCGCACGACGTCCACCAGACCGCGCCCGGCCAGGGCGCGCATACAGTCCGGCATGGCGCCCACGCCGGGGAAAACCACGCGGTCGGCGGCCCGGATCACCTCCACATCCGAGGTAATCCGGACCTCATCCTTCGGCGCGACGTGCTCCAGGGCCTTGGATACGGAGCGCAGGTTGCCCATGTCGTAGTCGATGATGGCGATGGAGGACATCAAAGTTTCCCCTTGGTGGAGGGGACCACCCCGACGGCGCGCGGGTCGGGCTCCATAGCCATGCGCAACGCCCGCCCGAAGGCCTTGAACACGGTCTCGGCCTGATGGTGGGCATTGATCCCCCTGAGGCAGTCCACATGCAGGGTCACCAGGGCATGGTTGGCGAAGCCCTGGAGAAATTCCCGGACCAGGTCCACGTCGAACTCGCCGATGCGGGCCCGGGTGAAGTCCACGTGGAATTCCAGTCCTGGACGCCCGGACAAGTCGACCACCACCCGGGACAGGGCCTCGTCCAACGGGACGTAGGCTTGGCCGTAGCGCCGAATGCCCTTCTTGTCGCCCAGTGCCCTGGCGAAGGCCTGACCCAGGGTGATGCCGATGTCCTCCACGGTGTGGTGGGCGTCGATATACAGGTCGCCGCTGGCCTCGACGGCGAGATCCACCAGTCCGTGCCGCGCCACCTGGTCCAGCATGTGATCCAGGAAAGGCACGCCGGTGTTGAAGCTGGCCTGGCCGGTGCCGTCCAGGTCCAGCCGCACCGTGATTTGCGTTTCCTTGGTCTGGCGGATCACTTCCACCTTGCGGGAGATGGCCATCATTTCGCTCCGAGCTCGCTTCGTAATGCTTCCAGAAAGGCCCCGTTTTCCCCGGGCATCCCCACCGTCACCCTGAGGCAGTCTTCCAGCAGGGGATGGGTGCCGTTCAGGTTTTTGATCAGGATCCCACGCCGCTTCAGTCCCTCGAATACCTCGGTGGCCTTCGCGGCGCGAAACAGCAGGAAGTTGGCCCGACTGTCGTAGACCGTCACCCCCGGCAGGCTGCGCAAGGCCTTCAGCAAATCGGCCCTTTCCGACACGATTCTGTCTGCCTGGGCATTGAGTATCTCCAGGTGGGAGAGGGCATGGCTGGCGGCTTGCTGAGTCAAGACGTTGATATTATAGGGTAACCGCACCTTGTCGAACTCCGCCAGCCAAGCCGGCGGCCCCACCAGGTATCCCAGCCTCAGACCAGCCAGGCCCAGCTTCGACACGGTGCGCATGAGCAGGAGATTGTCGTATCGGCCCAGATCACCCAGAAAGCTCAGTCCCCCGGCAAAGGCATGATAGGCCTCGTCCACCACCACCAACCCCGGCGCCGCGGCCAGGATGCGTTCCATGGCCGTGCGGTCGAAGACATTGCCAGTGGGGTTGTTGGGATAGGCCAGGAATACGACTGCGGGTCGGTGTTCGGCCATGGCGGCAAGCACCGCCTCCGTGTCCAGCCCGAAATCCTCCTGGAGTGGCACCCCCACGTAACGCATGCCTACGAACTCGGCGATCATGCGGTACATCACGAAGGAGGGTTCCACCGACATGAGTACCGCGCCGGGCCGGGCCAGGGCCAGGGCCAGGATCTGGATCAGCTCGTCCGAACCGTTGCCGAACAGGATGTCCATCTCAGACGGGATGGAGAAGGCCCCGCGCAGTACGGCCTTCAGTCCCTCCGCGCGGGGGTCCGGATAACGGTTGATGGGCGCGCGGGCCAGCCGGTCGCCCAAGGTGTCGGCCATATCCCCGGGCAGGCTGTTGGGATTCTCCATGGCGTCGAGCTTGACCATGCCTTCGGCATCGGCCACATGGTAGGCGGCAAGACGCAGGATTTCAGGTCGAACGAGCTGATCGGGGGTGGCGGGCATGGCGGCTGGGGACCTATACGTGAAGCGCTGCTTCACTTGCGGGCGTAGGTGCGCTGGACGTAGTCCTCGACGATGGCCTGGAATTCTTCGGCGATTCTCTCACCTTTGAGGGTGACAGTCTTCTCCCCGTCCACGTAAACCGGGGCAACGGGGGTCTCGTTGGACCCGGGCAGGCTGATGCCGATATTGGCGTGCTTGCTCTCGACGGGGCCGTTGACCACACAGCCCATGACGGCCACGCTCATGTTCTCGACGCCGGGATGCCGCTGGCGCCAGACGGGCATCTGCTGACGCAGCCAGCGCTGGATATTCTGGGCCAGTTCCTGGAACAGGGTGCTGGTGGTGCGGCCGCAGCCGGGACAGGCGGTGACCAGGGGCGTGAAGGAGCGGATACCCATGGTCTGCAGGATTTCCTGGGCAACCTGTACCTCCAGGGTGCGGGGCTCCCCGGGCTGAGGGGTGAGGGAAACCCGGATGGTGTCGCCGATACCTTCCTGGAGCAGGATGGCCAGGGCGGCTGTGGAGGCCACGATCCCCTTGGAGCCCATTCCCGCCTCGGTCAGGCCCAGATGCAGGGCATGGTCGCAACGAGCGGCCAGGTCACGATAGACCCGGATCAGGTCCTGCACCCCCGAAAGCTTGCAGGACAGGATGATCCTGTCCCTGGCGAGGCCCAGTTTCTCCGCCCTGGCCGCGGATTCCAGTGCGGAGGCGACGATGGCATGGCGCATCACCTCCTCGGACTCCAAAGGCTTGGGGCGTCGGGCATTGTCGTCCATCATGCGCGCCAGCAGTTCCTGGTCCAGGCTGCCCCAGTTGACCCCGATGCGTACGGGTTTGCCGTACCTGCAGGCGGTCTCGATCAATGTAGAGAACTGCTCATCGCGCTTGCTCCCCTTGCCCACATTGCCTGGATTGATGCGCAATTTGGCCAGGGCAACGACACACTCCGGGACCTGGGTCACCAGCTTGTGGCCGTTGAAATGGAAGTCGCCGATGAGGGGCACGCCACAGTCCAGGGCGTCCAGCCGTTCCCGAATGGCCGGCACGGCACTTGCCGCCTCCAGGGTATTGACCGTGACCCGCACGAGCTCGGAGCCCGCCTGCCAGAGGTCGTGAACCTGTCGGACCGTGGCCGCCACGTCGGCCGTGTCCGTGTTGGTCATGGACTGCACCACCACCGGTGTTCCCCCGCCTACGGGCACGTGTCCCACCATCACCTTATGGCTGGGACGCCTCACGATCTCCTTGAACATGGTCACTCCAGGGTCAGCCGCGCGACCTTCTCGCCGATATAGGGTGTGAGATCGATGATCTGGCCGTTATAGGTCAGTTTGACGTAAGCGGCATTACCGACCACCAGTTGGAATGGGGGGTCACCCGAAAAGGTCTCCAGGGTTCCGGCCCTGACCAGCTTGGAAAACCGATGCCCCTGGGCATCCACGATCTGGATCCAGGCGTCCACAGAGGTGGGCTCGATGGTCATGGAAACATTTCTGGCGGGTTTCTCGGCGGCCTGGTGCAAATCTGTGGCCGCAGGCTTTGCCTCCTGCTGGCCCTGCACGGCCATGGAAGCCAAGGTGCCGTTATTAGCCGAGGAAGGATTCGCTGCCTGGGGTTGCATGACCGAAGGACTCGTTACCGACGGCGGTGCATTGCCGGCACCGCCTGCTTGCCCTGCTTTCAAAGGAGTGGGGGCGGGCACGGACGTTGTGCTGGCCTGGGGCGACACCGGGGGCGGCGTCATGAGCCAGCCCTCTTCCCCCCGCCTCAGCCAGTTGTACAGCAGTGCGACCACGAGCAGAAACAGCGCCATGGCGGATAAGACGATCAACGCCCACCTGGAGATGCGAGATCCACCGAAACGCACCCCCGCCGAAGGTGCCGTAATGGTCTTCGTCGCGGTGGCGACCACATTGACCGGAGGCACCAGGCTTTCCGGGTCCAGATGCACGAGACGCGCATAGTTGCGTACGAAACCGCGGACAAAGATCGGGCCCGGCAAGCGGGACCAATCTTCCGCCTCCAGGGCCTCGATCTGGCGTATGGTCATCTTGAGCTGCGCGGCGACCTCAGCAGTATCCAACCCTTCGGCTTCCCGAGCCGCCGCCAGTGCCGCTCCGAAGCCGGATATGACTTCCTTGCTCACCGATTCCCCTCGGGCTGATCGTACCGGCCCGCGAGCAGCCATTGCGCCTCCTGGCTATTGGGAAAGCGGTTGTTCAACCGGGCTGTATAGCTGGCTTCTGCGGCCTTGTCTCCCAACCGACGTTCGGTACGCACCCCCAGCCACAGGGCCTTTGCATCCAGAGGCCCTATGGCCGCCAAGCGCTTCAAGAGTTCGCGCACGGCCAGGGTCCGACCCTGGCGGTAGCGCAGGTCCGCCATCGCAACGAGTGCACCGCTCCCGTCCGGGGCCCGCTGGAGTGCCCTTTGCAGGTAATGTTCGGCCTGGGTCAAATCCCCTTTGCTCATGCTGCAGAGGCCTGCGGAGACCAAGGCCAATTCGGGCGTGGAATACAAAGGGTTGCTCAGAGCGGTATTGAACTGTTTCAAGGCCTCGTCATAACGGTCCCGTTCGCACAGAAAGGAACCGTAGTTGTTATGTGCCCTGGAATTCTGTCCGTCGATCTCGATAGCCCGCTTGAAGGCCTTTTCCGCCTTGGCGTCTTCGTGCAGTGCGGCATGCACCAGCCCCGAGGCATCGTATGCCTGCGAGTAACGGCCATCGGCGGACAAGGCGTCCGAAATTTCCTGGAGGGCGACGGCGTATTGCTGGCGGACGTAATACCCGAATGCCAGATCTGTGTGGAGGCGGGCGCGATCGATTGCAGCCGAGTCAGCCTTCCGGCCCTCAGGGCCGGCAGACAAGGTTCCGGGCTGTTGTGCACAGGCCGCCAGCAATGCACAGAGCATCAACAGGGGCAGGTATCTCATGCCGGCACCTGTTCCGACCGTCGGAACACGCGGCGGGACTTGTCTGTCACCCGGCCGGCCAGTTGGCCGCAGGCGGCATCGATATCGCCCCCCCGGGTCCTGCGGATGGTGACGATATGGCCCCTGTCCTGAAGTATGGCGGCGAAGCGCCTGACCGATTCCGCAGGCGACCTGCGGAAACCGGACTGGGGAAAGGGATTGAACGGGATCAGATTGAACTTGCAGGGAACGTGGCGGGTAAGTTCGACCAACGCCCGCGCCTGCTCCGGACTGTCGTTCACCCCTGCCAGCATGACGTATTCAAACGTGATGAAGTCCCTGGGGGCCGATGCCAGATAGCGCCGGCATGCGCCCATCAGTTCGGCTAGGGGGTACTTGCGGTTGATGGGCACCAGTTCGTTCCTCAAGGCATCGTCGGGGGCATGCAGAGAAACCGCCAGCGCCACCGGCAGGCGTTCGCGAAGACGATCCATGGCGGGAACGATACCCGAGGTCGACACCGTCACGCGCCGCCGTGACAGGCCATAGGCATGATCATCCAACATCACCGACAGGGCGGTGACCAGATGCTCGAAGTTGAGCAGCGGCTCGCCCATGCCCATGAAGACGACGTTGCTGATGATGCGTTCCCTCTGAGGGTCGCGCCCCAGGGATTTGTTCGCCCACCAAAGCTGCCCCAGGATCTCGGCGGCCGTGAGGTTGCGGTTGAAGCCCTGCCTTCCCGTGGCGCAGAAACGACACTCCAAGGCACAACCCACCTGGGTGGAGACGCACAGCGTGCCCCGCTCCTCTTCCGGGATGAACACCGTCTCTACCCGGTTGTTCGGACCCACCTCCAACAACCACTTTCGGGTGCCGTCGTCGGCGATCTGCTCGCTGATCAATCGCGGCGGCCTGACCTCCGCTCGATCTGTGAGTTTCGCACGCAGATCCCTGGCCAGATCTGTCATCTGCCCGAAATCCTCAGCGCCATAGTGGTGCAGCCAGCGCAGCACCTGTTTGGCGCGGAAAGGCTTCTCACCGATTTCTTGAAACCAGTCGGAAAGCCTCTTAAGGTCGTAGTCGAGCAGATTGACGCGATTCAACGGGAGAATGTCTCGCTGCTGGGGAAAAAGTAGGCGATCTCCACCGCGGCGGTTTCAGGGGCGTCGGAACCGTGCACCGCGTTGGCGTCGATGGACTGGGCGAAATCGGCGCGGATGGTGCCTGGCTCGGCCTTCTTGGGGTCGGTGGCGCCCATCAGCTCACGGTTCTTGGCAATGGCGCCCTCGCCTTCCAGAACCTGGATCATGACCGGGCCGGAGGTCATGAACTCGACCAGGTCGTTGAAGAACGGCCGGCCCTTGTGGACCGCGTAGAAACCTTCCGCCTCTTGACGGGAAAGCCAGGCCATTTTTGCCGCCACGATCTTAAGGCCGTTGGTTTCGAACCTGGAGTAGATCTTGCCGATCACGTTCTTGGCCACGGCGTCCGGTTTGATGATGGAAAGGGTGCGTTCAATTGCCACGTCGTCGTCTCCGTCTAGCGGTCAGGGGAGCATAGGGCTCGGAAAAAGAATAGAGAAAATTAGCATGAACCGCCCGTAAAATAAAGGTATCCGGGAAGTATGGATGCGGACGATGGTGGCGGAAGGGGCCGAAGAAACCAGCGAGAAAACCACCCCGGCAAGACTGGCTTAGGAGAGCGACTGACAAAGTTCCGGAGCCAATTGATAGGGATGAGGTTCAGGCCGGCCATCGCGCCGGAGGCTGCCACGAGATGACCAGACCGGCCTCCCCTTCCTGCGCCTGGAATTCGCAATCCATCCCCACGCCCGCCACCCAGGCCAGGGTCGTGCCCACATACAGCAATGGCAGCATGCCCCTTTGCCAGGGCGGGATCGCCAGTTCCTGAAAGAGTTTCTTGAGTTCCCGCCGCGGACGCCGGCAGTCCGGCCTGATGGACTCACCGCCCCGGCGGGTTCGCAGGATGACGGGGGCTTGCGCGAGGCGACTCCTGCTCAGGCCTTGCCCCAGCCCGGACTCAAAGCCCATCACGCCTCCGGCGAACGGGAGAGAGTCTTCCCCGTCCCAGGGCTGGATGATTTCGGTGCCTTCGGGCCAATTGGGCGTCAGTTGAAGCTGCCCCTTCCATGCCCGCAGGCTCAGATCCCCGACGTGGAAATTGAGCCTGCTGTCAGGGGCGACCTCCATGATCTCATCGACCATCTCTTCCAGCGGGGCTGCCTGAAGTATAGGCACCCCCCGCCTGGCCAGGAACCACCTCATCACATTCTTGGCGCGGGGCCTGGACAAGGCACGCAATCCCTTCAGAG
>JBJKSP010000282.1:0-5880 GCA_046703865.1 Thiobacillaceae bacterium | reverse complement strand
GGCTGGTACTGCGTGGACGAGCTGTGCAGCCACGAGGATTATTCCCTTTATTTCGGCTGCATCAAGGGCCGATCCGTCAAGTGCTCCCTGCATGGCAGCTATTTCGACCTGGCCACGGGCGCCCCCCTCAACGATCCGGCCGAGGATCCCATCCGCACCTATTCCCTGAAGGTGGCAGACGGGCAGATATGGGTGAAGCCCGCCTGAGCCGCCGCCGCGTTCGAATCCGAGACGCCTTGCAGCGGCTGCTGCCCCTGCTGCTGGCGGGGGTGTGTTGGTGGGTCCCCCGGGCGTACGCCGCCCCCGCCACCCAGATCCTCTACCGGGACGCGGACCCCGGACAGCCGCCCTATACCAGCCGCATCCTGGTCCAGGGCGAGCGCCTGCGGATGGATTACGGCAAGGACGATGACGACTTCGTTCTCTTCGATCACCGGGCCGGAAAGGTCTATGTGGTCTCCCGGACCACCTCCCGTATCACCGAGATCCCCGCACGCCTGGCCAAGCCGGGGCCCGACCAGATCAAGACCGTCCATATCACCACCCAGAACCGAGACGGACAGAAGATCGTCCGGGTCAGCCTTAAGGACAAGGTCTGCGCCGAGATCAAGACCGCGCCGGTGCTGCCGCACGAGGCGGAGCTGCTGCGCGATCTGAACCTGGCCCTGTCGGCCAACCAGGAGGCATCCTGGGACGCCACGCCGACGGAATACAAGTACGATTGCGATTGGGTGATGGATGTCCAGGAGGCCGGGGTGGAATACCGTTATGGTTTTCCCATCGCCATACACTACGCTGGAGGACGAAGCCGGGTTTACAGGTCCGAAAGCACCATCGAGGCGGCGCCGAGCCTGTTCGAGCTGCCGGCCGATTATCCTCGTTACCTGGTGGATACCGGAAAATAGCCACATTCCAGGGAGGGCAGCATGGGGATCATGGAAGGGGAGCGATTCTCGAACCTGCGCATCGTGCCGGTCCTGTCCGGCGGCGGCACCCGCCTACCGGCCCACGTGGGCGTGCTGGCTGCCCTGGGCGAGCTGGGTGTCCCATTTGATCACCTGGTCGGCGTGTCCGGGGGCAGTATCATCTCGGCCCTGTGGGCGGTGGGCAAGGGCGTCAGGGACATGGGCGCGCTGTTCCGGGACGTGGATTTCCGCAGGTTCCAGGGCTATTCCCTTTATCGCCTCCTGACCCAGGGCGGGTTGTCCGGGGGGCGCGAATTCCAGCTCTGGCTCGATGGGCACCTTAAGGGGGTGCGTTTCGGCGACCTGGACTACAACCTTCACATCGTGGCCACGGACGTGATGTCCGGCATGCCCGTGATCTTCGACCGGGAGCACACCCCCAGGGTCAGGGTGGCGGCTGCGGTGCGGGCGTCCATGGGCATCCCCCTGCTGTTCACCTTCCGTCGCTGGCGCGACAAGGTCCTGGTGGACGGCAGCATCCTGGCCGAGGATGCGTTGCGCCGCGACTGGGCGGGGGACGGCACGCCCACCTGTTGCTTCCGCCTGAGGGCCACCGGCCTGAAGCTGGGTCGGGATATCAATCCCTGGTTCCCCCTGCCGGACTACCTCGCCCTGCTGCTGCGGGCCTTCATGACCACCCTGTCGAGGGAATACGTCTCCGAGACTTACTGGAACACCACCATCCTCATCGACAGCGGCGTCATCCCGCCCACCGAGTTTGCCCTCACCCGTCGGCAGAAGATGGATCTCTATGAGCGGGGTTACACCACGACCAAGGATGTCCTGCCCCGCAAACTGGCGCGCATCGCCAAGCACCAGGCGCGCGGGAGCGAACCCGGGCCAAACGCGGCAGCAACAGTCTAGGGTTTGTAGACATTTCTTCCGCGCTTGCCGCCGCTGTGGACCTGTTGCAGGCCCTGGGCGGCGGATGGCCAAGCGCGGGAAATCGCTGCCAGCGCGGTCAAGCTCATATTTACCGAGCAGGCACTCAAACAGGGCACTTGTAGGAGCGACCTCCAGGTCGCGACCCACAGTCGACCGCGACCTGGAGGTCGCTCCTACAATACGCGCCACGCGGTATCGGACTGTCGGATCAGTACAAGGACTTGCGGGATTTGGCCACGCCTTCCTTGCGAGTGGGCCTGCCCAAGCCCCATAATCCCGCGGTCCATCCATCTGCTGAAGGGGTGCCCATGGAAGGCCAACTCGCTCCGGATTTCGAATTGCCCGCCACAGGCGGCAGCCCCGTCCGGCTCTCCGACCTGCGCGGCAAGCCGGTGGTGCTGTATTTCTACCCCAAAGACAACACCCCCGGTTGTACCGTGGAGGGCCAGGACTTCCGGGATCGCTATCCCGAGTTCCAGTCGCTGGATTGTGAGATCTTCGGCATCTCCCGGGACAGCCTGAAGTCCCACGACGGTTTCAAGGCCAAGCTCGGCCTGCCCTTCGAACTGCTCTCGGATGTCGACGAACAGGTGTGCGACGCCTATGGCGTCATCAAGATGAAAAACATGTATGGCAAGAAGGTAAGAGGCATCGAGCGCAGCACCTTCGTCGTCGACCGGGCCGGCAAGGTGGCCCGCGAGTGGCGTGGGGTGAAGGTACCCAACCATGTTCAGGACGTGCTGGAAGCCATACACGGCCTGAGTTGACACTATCCCCATAACCACCCCCGGAAGCCGATGGCTCGAAAATCCAGAACCGAGACCCCAACCAAGCTCTTCGTCCTCGACACCAACGTCCTCCTTCACGATCCCACCTGCCTGTACCGATTCCAGGAGCACGACATCTACCTGCCCATGGCCACGCTGGAAGAGCTGGACCATAACAAGAAGGGCATGTCGGAAGTCTCGCGCAACGCCCGCCAAGCCAGCCGCTTCATCGAGGAAGCGGTGAGCAGTCGGGAGACGGACATCGCCGAGGGGGCGTCCCTGGCCGAGCACAGCCACAATGCCGCGACCGGCAAGCTCATCCTCCAGACCCATCCCATCCAGAGCGACATCACCTCGGTGCTGCCCTACAGCAAGGTGGACAACCAGATCCTGGGCGTGGTGGACTACCTCAAGCGCAAGCAACCCGGGCGGGCGGTCATCCTGGTGTCCAAGGACATCAACATGCGCATCAAGGCACGGGCTCTGGGCATCCCCGCGGAAGATTATTTCAATGACAAGGTACTGGAAGACACCGATCTGCTCTACACCGGGGTGCGGGAACTGCCCCCGGACTTCTGGGACAGCCACGGCAAGGGGATGGAATCGTGGCAGAAGGAAGGTCGGGTCTATTACCGGCTCACCGGGCCGTTGGTGCCTTCCCTGCTGGTCAACGAGTTCGTATTCCAGGAAGGCGACAAGCCGCTCTACGCCATGGTCACGGAGGTCCAGGGCAACGCGGCGGTGCTCAAGACCATCAAGGACTACACCCACCACAAGAACAACGTCTGGGGTATCACCGCCCGCAACCGGGAACAGAACTTCGCCCTTTCCGTGCTCATGGACCCGGAGATCGACTTCGTGACCCTGCTGGGTCAGGCCGGCACCGGCAAGACCCTGCTCACCCTGGCGTCGGGGCTGACCCAGACGCTGGAAGACAAGCTCTACAGCGAGATCATCATGACCCGGGTGACCGTGCCAGTGGGCGAGGACATCGGCTTCCTGCCCGGCAGCGAGGAGGAGAAGATGACACCTTGGATGGGGGCGCTGGAAGACAACCTGGACGTGCTCAACATGAACGACCAGGAAGCCGGAGAATGGGGCCGTGCGGCGACCCAGGACCTGATCCGCTCGCGCATCAAGGTGAAGTCGCTGAATTTCATGCGCGGACGTACCTTCATCAACAAGTTTCTGATCATCGACGAGGCCCAGAACCTCACCTCGAAACAGATGAAGACCCTCATCACCCGGGCCGGACCGGGCACCAAGGTGGTTTGCCTGGGCAACATCTCCCAGATCGACACCCCCTACCTCACCGAGGGCAGTTCCGGCCTGACATACGTGGTGGACCGCTTCAAGGGCTGGCCCCACAACGGCCATATCACCCTGGCTCGCGGCGAGCGCTCGCGCCTGGCGGATTACGCCGCCGGCATCCTGTGACGGGTCGGCGTGTCCAGACGCCCCGGTGGCAACCCTGTACCTCGGCCACGATCACCGTTCATAATCCGCGACTCGCAACTGATTCATGCCCGGCAGTCCTGGGAGAAGTGCTTTGCCAGGCGGCGCCTGCGAAGGCGATGGCTGACCGGGTCGCAATGTGTCCAAACCTTCAGGGGATCGTTTATGAATATCAAATATGGAATCGGTGTGTCCGTACTCGTCCTGGGCGTGGCCTTGTCCCTGACCGGGTGCGGCAAGAAGGGGGAAGAGGCCAAGACCGGCCAGGTGGCGGCCAAGGTCAACGGCGACCAGATTACTCAGGCTCAGGTCGATTTTGAACTCAAGAAGCTGGGCAACATCAGTCCGGATCAATCCCAGCAGGTGGCCGAGCATGTGCTCAAGGGCCTGGTGGATCAGCAACTGCTCATGAAGCAGGCCGCCGAACAGAAGCTGGACCAGGAGCCCCAGGTGGCCCAGGCCCTGGACGAGAGCCGACGGCAGATCCTGGCCAAGGCCTACGTGGCAAAGATCACCCAAGACGTCCCCGCACCCACCGATGCGGAGATCAAGGACTATTACGCCAAGAACCCCGCATTGTTTTCCGAACGACGCATCTACAAGCTGCAGCAGCTCGTGATCCAGGTCACCCCCAAGAACATGGCCAGCATCAAGGACAAACTGGACGCGGCCAAGAACCTGGGGGAATTCATCCAATGGCTCAAGGCCCAGAAGATCCCTGTCCAGGGCGGCGAAGCCGTGAAGGCGGCGGAACAGCTGCCCATGGAGCTGTTGCCGCGCCTGCAAACCCTGAAGGACGGCCAATACCTGGCCATCACCGGCAACGATCGGCTCACCGTCCTGTTCCTGGCAGGCTCCCAGACCGAGCCCCTGAGCGAGGCGCAGGCCAAGCCCGTCATCGAGCGCTATCTGACCAATGCCAAGAAACGCGAAATGGTCCAGGCCGAGCTCAAGAAGCTGCGCGATGCCGCCAAGATCCAATATCTGGGTGAGTATGCCGATCTCGGCAAGGCCGCCCAGCCCCCAGCCCCCCAGGAGGCGGCGCCGACACCCCCCTCTACCCAGCTCGAGCCCAAAATGCCTGCCAAACCGGCCGGCGACCAGAACAAGCAGGGGACCAAGTAAGCCTTCCGGCCCAGGTGGAGGCGCATGCGGATCAGCCCTCCGGCCCTGGTCCGGTCCCTGCCTTTCGGCCTATTCCTGCTGCTCCTGTTCGTCCGGCAGCAATTGCAAGGAAGGGTCGAGGACGCATTCGACCTCCGACTGCTCTATCCCCTGAAGACCGTCCTGGTGGGCGGTCTGCTGGTCTACCTGTACCGGGAATACACGGAACTGCGACAGTTTCCCCGGTCCGGTGCTTGGCTGTGGCTTTGGGCGCCCATCGTGGGCGCGCTGGTGTTCGTCCTGTGGGTCAACCTGGACCAGGGTTGGCTCAACCTGGGCACCGGGGGCTTCGTCTACGATCCCCGGGATCCCCACACCGGGCGCATCCTGTGGGGCCTGGCGGCGTTCCGGCTGGGCGGTTGCGCACTGGTAGTCCCGGTCATGGAGGAGCTGTTCTGGCGCTCCTTCATCATGCGCTGGATCGACAAGCGCGATTTACTCGGTTTGTCGCCCGCGGTGGTGAGCCTCAAGGCCGTCGCCATTTCCTGCCTGCTCTTTGGGGTCGAGCACAACCTGTGGTTCGCCGGCATCCTCGCCGGCCTCGCCTATGCCTGGCTGTACCGCGCCAGCGGCAGCCTTTGGCCGCCCATCATCGCCCACGGCGTGACCAACCTCATGCTGGGCGTCTGGATTCTGGATACCGG
>JBJKSP010000281.1:0-3691 GCA_046703865.1 Thiobacillaceae bacterium | reverse complement strand
GAACGCAAGCTATGAAGAATTTATCCTTGCAATCTAGCCTGACTGCCCTGGGATGGGGCCAGGCGGTCCTCGTGCTGGCAACGGTTGCCACCGTCTTCGTGCAGTACGGCTTCCAGTGGGTCTATGGCGTATTCCTGGCTGTCTCAGTCCTGCTGGTGGTCCTGGCGACACGCCGGGTGTCCGTCCATCTGGCCCCGCTGGTCCAACTGGGCAAGGTCGCCGGTGATATCCGGGCGGGACGCCTCGACAGCCGCATTACCAGCATCGGTGACAAGACCGAGATCGGCGCCGTGTGCTGGCAGGTCAACGACATGCTGGACCAGTTGGAGACCTATTTCCGCGAGGCCGCCACCTCTTTCGCATATCACAGCGACGGGAAATTTTTCCGTCGGCCGCTGACCGGCGGCCTGCACGGCGCATTCAGCACGGGGCTGGAGAACATGAATGTCTCACTGAAGGCCCTGGGCGAACGAAACTATAACCAGCTGCGCAACCAGTTCATGGCCAAGGCGCATCAACTCAACAGCAGCAACCTGCTCGTCAATCTGGCCTCCAACCAGCAGGATCTCATCAGCTTCACCAAGGAAATGGAAAGATTGGTGGAACTGTCCAGCCGCACCAGCGAGGAGGCAGACAGCAGCAAAACCTCGGTGAAGGTGGTGGTCAGTCACCTGGGCGACATCACCGACCGCATCAACCAAGCCAGCGACTCCATCGTCCAACTCAATGCGCGCAGCCAGGAGATCAACGATGCCGTCACCCTCATCACCTCCATCGCCGATCAGACCAACCTGCTGGCCCTGAACGCCGCCATCGAGGCCGCCCGCGCCGGCGAGGCCGGTCGCGGCTTCGCCGTGGTGGCGGACGAGGTACGCAAACTGGCCGAGAACACCAAGCAGGCCTCGGAATCCATCGGCCGCATCATGGTTTCGCTCCAGAGCGAGGCTGCCAAGATGCTCGAGGATTCCCATGCCATGCGGGACATGGCCGGCGCATCCCAGGAGGGAATCGGCGGTCTGGAAGGCAGCTTCACCCGGTTCGCCGAATCCGCCCAAGTGACCCGGCGGCGGGCCCACCGCGCCCAGGACATGAGCTTTGCCTCCCTCGTCAAGATGGACCACGTCATCTACAAGCAAAAGGCCTACATGGTCCTCAACACGAACGGAGAGGAACAGTACGTCAAGGCGGTGACGGTGGATCACCACAATTGCAGAATGGGCAAGTGGTACGACTCGGACGGCAAGGCACGTTTCGGCAGTCTGCCCTCATACGCCGCCCTGAATGAGCCCCACACCCGAGTCCATTCCGACACCCACTCCATGGTCAAGCAGGTGCAGGAGGGCTGGGAACAGGATCCGGACCGGCAGGAGACCATCTACCGATACCTGCAGGGTTTTGAGCAGGCCAGCAAACAGGTCATGGAACTCGTCGACAAGCTGGTGCTGGAAAAGCACGGCGATTGAATGAAACCGCCCATCGGCCGGGACGTCGGCGCGCCCCGGTCCGGATCGAGCGGAAAATCCTTTACTATCCAGGTGAACCGCGGCTCGGGACCGGAGGCATGACCTTGAAATCCGCGCCACCGGCACTCGACTTGGCGCGCTATTCGATTCCCAGACGTTCCATCCGGTAGCGCAGGCTGCGGAAGGTCACTCCCAGGATGCGTGCCGCAGCGGTCTTGTTGTGCTGGGTCTTGTCGAGCGCTTCCTGGATGGCCTTTCGTTCCAGCTTGTCCAGATAGTCCTGGAGTGGGAGGTCCGCTCGCCCGGCAGGATCCTCTCCGTTCTGTTCCGGGACCGGCGCCAGATTCAGGTCCTCGGTGGTGATCAGATCCCCATCGCACAGGGCAAAGGCGCGCTCCAGGATGTTTTCCAATTCCCGAACGTTGCCGGGAAAGGCATAGTGCCGCAGGGCCGTCGCTGCGTCGGCGGAGAGGCGGGGCATGGGGTATCCCCCCGCGCTCGACAATCGGTTGCCGACAAACTCCGCCAGCAGCGGGATGTCCTCCTGACGATCTCTCAACGGCGGCATCCTCAGCTCGATGACGTTCAACCGGTAATAGAGATCCTGCCGGAAGCGACCCGCTTCCACCGCGGTCTGAAGTTCCTGGTGCGACGCGCTGATGAGGCGCACGTCCACGGCATCCTCGGTCACGTCCCCGACCCTGCGCACCCGTCTTTCCTGGATCGCGCGCAAGAGCTTGACCTGCATGGTCATGGGCAGGTCCACCACCTCGTCCAGGAACAGGGTTCCTCCCTGGGCGGCTTGAAAGAAGCCTTCCCGATCTTCCGACGCGCCCGTGAAGGCCCCTTTCTTGTAGCCGAAGAACTCGCTCTCCATCAGGTTTTCCGGGATGGCACCGCAGTTCACTGCGACGAACGGCTTGCCTGCCCGCGGCCCCTGCCCGTGGATGAGCCGGGCCGCGACTTCCTTGCCCGTGCCCGACTCCCCCGAAATGAACACCGGGGCCTGGCTTCTGGCCAGCTTCCCGATGGTGGCACGGATCTGGTGCATGGCGGCGGAGATGCCCACCAGCCTGTGCAGATCCTGACCGGATGGGGGCTGATCCTGCAGGCGGAGGGCCGTTTTCACCAGGGAACGCAACAGCTCCAGCTTGACCGGCTTCATGAGGTAATCGAAGGCCCCGGCCTTGAGCGCGGCGACGGCGTTTTCCGTGCTGCCGTAGGCGGTGATCACGGCTACCGGGGTGGACGGGCTTTTCTCGGCGACGTAACGCACCACCTCCAGGCCATCGCCGTCGGGCATGCGCATGTCCGTCAGGCACAGATCGAAGCGACGCTGGGCAATGAGCCCCTTCGCCGTGGCCACGTCAGGTGCGACGGCAGAATCCAGGCCCATCTTCAGCATGGCCAGTTCCAGGATCTCCAGTATGTCCGGTTCGTCATCCACCAACAGCACACACGGCGCATGCTTGTCATGCCTCCTCGTTGGCCACGGCGCAGCAGATCCGGAACAGGGCCCCCCCGGCCTGGTCCACGTAACGCAGGGTGCCACCGTTGGCGTCCGTCAGCTCGCGGGCGATGTGCAGCCCCAGACCGGTACCCTGGCGAACGGTGGTGTAAAACGGTTCGAACAGCCGCTTTTGCAACTCCGGGCTGATGGGCTGGCCGTCGTTGAACACCTCGATGTGGGCCAGTCCTTCCGAGGCGATGGCGCGCAGCTGGATGCTGCCCCGGCTCTTGGTGCAGTGGCGCCAGGCGTTGCGGGCCAGGTTCCAAAGGACTTGGTGCAGATGCAGGCGATCGAACATGACGCGCAGTTGCTCCGGAACGGTGAGGGTAATGACGCCGTCGGGCACCTTCTCCCCATGCTGGAACTGGGCGATGAAATCGCGCAGGAAATCCGCCATGGAGATGGGCTCCCGGAACATCTGGCTATCGCGCCGGTTCAGGGTCAGCACATCCTCCACCAAATCGTTCAGGCGCTGGGTATTGTCCTGGACGATCCGGGTCAATCGGGTCATCGTCTGGCTGGCGGACTCTTCCTCCAGCAGGGAGGCGGCCTGATAAATGGACGACAAGGGGTTGCGGATCTCATGCGCCAGATTGGCCGTCAGCCGGCCCAGGGCGGCAAGCTTCATGTTCTGCGCCTCTTGCTCGATCTCCGTCATGTCCCTCAGCAGCAACACCGCCCCAGCCTTGCGGGTGGGCTCCAGCTCGATGAAATGCAC
>JBJKSP010000280.1:0-2896 GCA_046703865.1 Thiobacillaceae bacterium | reverse complement strand
TCCTCTATCCGTCGGTGCGCCGCGCCGGGGGCGAATGCCTGGCCGCGTTGCGTACACGTCTACTGCGGGATTGCCTGCACGCCGCCTATCTGGAATACAACTGGAACGGGCGCGGAATCGACGCCGTGTTCGAGTTGTCGCAGCTGCTCTGACCCACCTCGTGAAAACGCAGTCATGCCACTGGATTTCACTTCTGATAACCAGGACTGTAGCGCAGGCGGCCAAGGGGCCTACAGGCGGCTGAGAACCTCCTGCATCGCGGGAGAAACATCTGTGTGGTGGTGGACGATCTTCCACGTCCCGGCTTCCTGACGATAAATGTTGGTGACGCGTTGATCGATGGTGACCGGCTGCTGGCCGAACTTGGCCTTGCCCACCTCGGTGCCGATTTCATAGGCCATCTCGCCGGCAACATGGATGAACTGATCGTTCAGTTCGACTTGCCCGCCTGAGGCCACTGTGGCGACTTGTGTCCAGGTTCGCCCAACCTCGTCCCACCCGATCTCCCGGCCGCCGATCGGGTGCATGGTCGTGACGAATGCACTGTGGGACCAGATGTCTGCGAGCGGACCGGCGTCCCCGTTGAGCATGCGGTTCAGCGCGGCGTAAAACTGCTGTGATGCCTTGCGGACTTCGTCTTCGGCTGACATTGACCTACCTCTTTCATGGAAAAAGGCCGTGGCGTGGAATGGCCACAGCGACGTTCGTTGTGATGAGCATCGTGACAATAATAGCCTTTTCAAAGTTCTGGGCCCTTTCCTGTTCTTCGGCCATTGCATCAAGCCGGGCCCCCCGGGGAGACCCACCGGATGTCGGAAGAATAGCCAAGTCACGGCTCGCGATCGCCTAGACTGTGACATGGGATCCCATTCCAGGAAGGTCTTGGCGATGAAGAGCTTGCTTACTGGGCTGTTGTACCTTGTGTTGAGCGGTGCGGCCCATTCCGCCGGGGATGGAGTGACGCTAAGGATTAGTTCAAGTGTCTTTTCCGACCTTGGCCCCATTCCGAGCCGCTACACCTGTGACGGTCGGGGGATCTCACCGTCCCTGTCCTGGACGGGGGTGCCCGAGGGGGCCCGAAGCCTGGCGCTCATCGAGTCAGACCCGGACGCCCCCGACCCCGCCGCCCCGCGCGTCGTCTGGGTGCACTGGGTGCTCTACAACCTCCCACCGGACAGTCGTGGGCTGCCAGAAGGCGTGCAAACGCTGCCGCCCGGCACCCTGGAGGGGGCGAACGGCTGGGGACGCACGGGCTACGGCGGCCCCTGTCCGCCCGTGGGGCGTCACCGGTATTTCTACACGCTCTATGCCCTCAACGTGGTGCTCCCGGACTTGGGCAGGCCCACCATGGCCGACCTGGAACGGGCGATGCAGGGGCACGTCCTCGCCCGCGGCGTGCTCGTGGGCACTTATCTGCGGCACTGACGCCTCGGCAACATGACTGGGATTCACGGTGCGAGCGCCGATGAGGCCCTTGACCTCAGGCAGTCCAGGGCAGACACTTGGTTTAGTAACGAGAACTATTCTCGTAATTCGGTATCTCAAGAAGGGCCCAACATTCCGGCACGGGATTTCACTACATGTCATATACGGATCTGCGCGTCACCTCGTTTTGCAAATGGTCGGACAAGACCTTCAGTTTCACCACCATCCGACCCGGCGACATCCGGTTCGAGAACGGTGAATTCGTGACTCTGGGATTGCGCCACGAGGGCAAGCTCATCGCACGCGCCTACTCCATCGTCTCCACCAACGACGCCGACCAGCTGGAATTCCTGAGCATCCACGTCCCCGACGGCCCGCTGACCAGCCGGCTGGTGCACGTCCGAGAGGGCGACGGTGTCTGGGTCAACAGCAAGACCACCGGCTCCCTGACCCTCAGGCACCTGCAGCCTGGCCGTAACCTCTACATGCTGGCCACCGGCACGGGTCTCGCCCCGTTCATGAGCCTGGTGCGCGATCCCGAGGTGTACCGGAATTACGAGAAGGTCGTGCTCGTGCACACGGTCCGCGGCCGCAGCGAGCTTGCCTATCGGGAATACCTGGAGGCACAGAGCGGCGACCGGCTGTTCTACGTCCCGACGGTGACGCGCGAGCCCTTTGAGGAGTCCCAGCGCGGGAGCGACCTGTTCCGCTCGGGTCGGCTGTTTTCCAGGCTGGGTCTCGCCGCGGCCGACCCGGAGCTGGACCGCGTCATGCTGTGCGGAAACCCGCACATGATCCGGGAGATGAACGATCACCTGGTAGCCCACGGCTGGACCATGACCAGCTACAAGGGCGCCGGCAACTTCACCGTGGAAAAGGCCTTCGTCCTGCATCACGAAGATTGATCGCGTCGCTTCAGGATTCCCCGTGGCTGGGGCAATCTGATTCCATGAAGCTGCATGCTGTCTGCGCATGCACTATCCAGTGGGCTCCGGTGAGCGGCCTCCCTGCAGAAAACCCAAGGAACAAAGCTGCAAAGACCTGATCGAAGGTCCGGTTAACAGGACGGCATCGGAGGCCGGTTCATGGGCAGGCAACTCGCTGGTCAACTGGCTAGACCCTTGCAACAACAGGTGCCTGACATCTCAAGCCACTCCCGTGTTCCGGAGGCTGGTGACGACCCATGGTCGAGCCCTGAGCCTGACGGAGAAGCGCCTTACGGCCGGATCCTGCTGGCCACAGAAGGCACCGAGTTCGACGTGGGTGCCGAACGTGTCGCCATGGCCTGGCTGCTTGCTGCAATCTGCCCTTGCTGACGGTACTACCCGTGGTCACCAACCCGGAATACGAGAGCTTCGCCCCCAAGCGCGAGGAACAGGCCGAGGCAGAGGCGGTGGCCAGGATCGACAAGCTGCGGCAGGCCGCAAAGGCGAGCGGCGTGGAGCTTCGCGCCAATGTCCACCTCGGCGAG
>JBJKSP010000279.1:0-9824 GCA_046703865.1 Thiobacillaceae bacterium | reverse complement strand
CTCGGGGATCGTGTCCGAGGTCTGGCCGGCCTTGATGGTCTCATTCGGATCGGTCTGGAAGGCCCAGTCGATGGCGGTGATGCTGGTTGGAAACCCACTCGTCGGGTCGGCATCGAAGCGCAGGCGGACCCACCCCTTTTTTCCGGGCGCTCCAGCATAGGAAGAGACATTGAGACCGGCGAAAGCGGTAACGCTCGCCGTCCAGATCGGGTTGAAGGTTCCCCCTGCGGGTTGGAAGGCGGCGACGCCAACTACCCCGAGCCGGCTGCCGGCGATGGTCTGTCCCGAGGCGAACTTCTTGAGCGAGCCAGCGTACGTGGTCCCCGCGCCGGCTCCGGACAGGATCGGAAAAACGTTGCCGCCGTAGCCGAGTGCGACATCCGCGGACTTTCCGTTGCTGAACGCGAATAGCTGGGCGACAGGGACACTGCCCCCACCAGTATTCAGCGACAGTGGCGCCCGGGTCGTCGCCCCCATCTGGATCGTCAGGTTCTGCACCCCGCTGTAGATGATCTGGGCATCCGCCTGGGTGCTCATGGCCAGGGCCGAGCCCACGGCGGCCGCGTAGCCCGCGATCTCGCCCGCCGACCACCCCCGGGCCATCTGCCCCCGGACGGTCACCCCGTACTGCTCCAAACGTACATCCAGATCCGTCTTCTCGCTCATCGTCGTCTCCTCTCAATTACCCGGTGGAAGGTTATGGGTGTAAGTGACTAGGTACTACCACCTATACAGGATTGATAGTCGTCATTTATTTGATTGAAAGCAAATTTTGATCCACATATAAGCCTGAAATTAAATAACCCTTCATATACAGATGGATAGATTGACGGCTCGCAGGCCTGGACCAGGAACCGAGGGCCACTCTGGAGGGCAAGTGTAAAATTTTTCGACAACCGCCGGCGCAGGCACCGGTCGGGCCCGACCGGGCGTGGTTTGGCTGAGGGGCGCGGGCCGCCTGGGCCGTGCAGGCCCGGGGGTGGCGACCCGGTTCAGTCCGTCCGGCCGGCCTGGAGATAATCCAGGGTCGTCATCTCCCTGAGCAGGGTCTCCTCCGCCAGGAAGGTCTCCACCGCCGCCGGGTCGAACTGGCTGCCTGACATCCGGACGATCTCCGCCTTGGCCGCGTCGAACGGCAGCGCCGGGCGGTAGGGGCGGTCGAAGGTCATGGCGTCCAGGGTGTCGATGACGGCGAACAGGCGTGCGGGCAGGGGGATGTCCTCGCCCCTGAGGGCGCGCGGATAGCCCGAGCCGTCGAACCTTTCCTCGTGGCACAGCACGATCTGCGCCGCGAGGGAAAAGAAGGGGAGCTTTTCCAGGAGATGGCTGCCGTGCTCGGGGTGTTGGCGCATGATGCCCCACTCCTGGTCCGTGAGCCGGCCCGGATTCAGGAGAATGGCATCGGGCACGCCAATCTTGCCGATGTCGTGGAGCAGGCTGCCCCAGTAGACCTCGCGCAGGGTGGGCAGGTCCGCGTAGTGATGGCGGGCGAGGATGAGCGTATGGGAGGCCACCCGCTTGGAGTGCAGGCCCGTTTCGTGTTCGCGCAGGTCCAGCGCGGCGGCCAGGGCCTCGGCGAACTCCTCGTAGGGGTGCCTGTCCACCAGGCCGGCGAGCTGCTTGCGGGCATCCAGCAGGCAGTGCTCGCAGGTGAGGCGGCTCCCCTTCCTGTGGTATTGACGCTCACTGGACCGGGTGCCGCAGCTCGAGCAATCCAGACCACCAGGGCCTTCGTCTTCGGACCCGTTCCGCCTTGATGTCACCCTGTCCATGCTTACGGCTCCCCCAGTGCGCCTGGTCATTCAAATATATGGAGGTCTGCACGCGGGGCCGCAAGCCCCGTGGCGGGTCATGCCATCGGGCGACGCCTCCTGGCCTTGGTTCATGCCTCGCGTATGGCCAGCCCGGTGGCCCCGTCGAAGCCCAGTTCCCGCAGCTTGTCCAGTTCCGCCTCGCCCTCCACCCCCTCGGCGTAGACCCGCATCCCGATCTTGTGGGAGATGTCGCACAGCCCGGCGAGGAAGGCCTGATTGCCCGGGTTTGCCTCGATCCCGTGCACGAAGCTGGCGTCCACCTTCAGGAAATCCAGGCCCAGGTCGTAGAGCATGCCCACCAGGTTGAAATGGTAGCCGTAGTGGGCCAGGCCCACGTGGCAGCCAAGGGGCTTGAGCTCGCCCACCAGGGTGCGCAGGGAATCGATGCGCCGAAGGGCGCCGGTCTCGGGGACTTCCACCCATAGCCGTCCGGCCGCCTCCGTGTAGTCGGCCAGCAGGTCCAGCAGGCCGTGATGAAAGGCCCCGTCTTCCATGGAGAAGGGGGAGAGGTGCACCCACAGGCCGGCCAGCCCGGGCTGGGTCACCAGCTCCTCCAGGGCCAGGCCCAGGGCCGTCAGGTCCAGTTCCTGCACCAGGCCGAGACGCTCGGCGACGGGCAGGAAACGGCTGGCGGTCAGCCATTCGCCGCCGGGCTCGATGCGCAGGCGCAGCGCGGACTCGTGCATGGCCGCCCCCCCGGACAGGCTGCGGATCGGGAAGCGCTCCAGCCTGAGCCCCTCCGTCCCGTCCAGGACCCGGCGGATGGCGCTGCGCCATTCTTCCGCATTCAGGGGTCGGGCCCGCTCCCGTTCGGGGCCGGCCTCCTGGATCGAGTTGACGCCACTGGACACGGCCACGGCCAGAGCGGCGTCCACCCGGGCCAGCAGGGCGGCCGGGTCATCCCCCGGCACAAACCCGCCGTAGCCGACATAGACCACGGGCTCCTTGCCCACGATGGGCTCGGTGCGCCTGGACAACTCGTCCATCAGCCACTCCAGGGTCTGGTGCACATCGCACTCCGCCGGCATCAGGAGGGCGAAATCGGACCCTCCCGGGCGCGCGGGGAGGATCCCGGTCCGGCTCTCGCCGACTTCGTTCAGGGTGCCGCCGATGCGGCGCAGCAGGTCGTCCGCGACCGCCCGGCCCAGGAGGCGGTTGATGCGGTCCAGGTTCGCGACCCGGATCAGGGCGAGGCTGCCGAAGGGCATCTCTTCGGCCTCCAGGGCCGCCTCCAGACTGGCCATGAAGAAGCTGCGGTTGGCCAGTCCGGTGAGGGGATCGTAATTCGCTTCCCGACGCAGGGTCTCGTAGCGGGCGGCATCGTCCTCGAAGATCTGGCGCAGGCGGTGCACCGTGTCGTTCATGGCCGCCGCCAGTTGCCGCAGCTCCGGCACGTCGGGCTCGGGGATGGCGACGAATCGGTGCTCCGTGATGGCCCGGGCCTGGTCGATGACCGACTGCATGGGCCGCCGGATGCGCGACAGCACCAGGCTGCCCAGCACCCCCCCCAGCAGGCCGGCGAACAGGATGGCACCGGTCATGTAGATGGCGGTCTGCCACAGGGCGCGGTAGGCGAAGCGGCTGGCGCTCATCAGGGTCACCGTGCCTACCGGCTTCCATCCGTTGGTGATCTCGGCCTGGCCCGGGACCGGCCGGATGGGCAGCCAGCGCACGAACCATCCGGGTGCTCCGAGGTCGCCCGCCAGCGCCGCCTTTTCCACGATGCTCTTGCCGTTCGGGTCCACCACCTGGATGTAATCGTAGTGGCCGCTGTTGAACAGGGCGGTGGCCGCCAGGATCACGTCCTTGGGGTCCGGATGGCTCTGGCTGACGGACAGGGCCAGGGCCACGGCGTTGTCGTGGTTCTTGATGGCCAGTTGATCCTCCAGATAGGAACGGGCGTTGATCAGCGAGGCGAACAGGCTGGCGCCCAGGGCGATCAGCATGCTCACGAATATGGACAGCCACAATTGGCGATACATGGACATGGCGCCTCTCCTCATTCGAATCCCTCATCCCTGGCACGCCGCAGCGTGTCCTCCCACATCGTCAGGTCCGGCGTGCCCGCCTGACCCGGGGCGGGCCAGACGTTCTGGATGTTGAAGCTGTACACCGGTTTCAGATCGGGCCGCTGCGAGGCCGTCCGGATATCGTGGATCAGATTGTCCAGGATCAGGGGCGCCTGGTCCGGTCTTTCGTAATAGGCCAGTACCATGTGCACCGGGCCGGCCGACCCTTCCGGCCCGGGACTCTGACTGACGTAGACCAGCCGCAAACGGTCCGGCGGGACGCGCAGGGCAAGCAGGGTGAAGTACTTGGCGATGGCAAAGTCCGCGCTGTCACCCCGGCCGCCGCCCAGGGTTTCGCCCAGGGTGGCCAGGTGCCTGGACGGATCCCAGGGCATCCGCCGGATGCGCCGGTTGAAGAAGTCGTTTACCCGGGCCAGCTTCTCGATTTCGGTCGCGTGGGCGAGACCGTCGATCAAGGCATGCCAATCCAGATAGGCCCGGCGTCCGCGCGTTCCGAAATGCCGCGTCAGGTAGTCCCGGAATTTCCCGGCATCCATGGCATAGGCGGGTTGCGCCGGGGCCGTGGGCTTCCCGGCAGACCACTTCTGCATGAAGGCGATAAGCTTGTCGGAGTGGAGCTGGCCGGGGATGAACATGACCAGCTCGCCGTCGGGATCGTAAAGGTAGGAGGTCGGGAAGAAATCCACGGGACCGACCTGGCGGTAGGCGGCGTCCGGGTCGTGCCGGTTCCCGCCGGCCACGATGGCCCGGAACTGCAGGTCGTGCTGGCGCACCGCGTTCAGCATGGCCGACTCGTCCTGACCGTAGTCCATGCCGATGCCGATCACCGAGAAGTCCTGGCGGCTGTTGAGTTCGTTCAGGGCCGGCACCTCGATCCAGCACAGGGGGCACCAGTAGGCCCAGAAGTTCACCAGGACCCATTGACCTTTGAAATCCGCCAGGCGGACCGGCTTGCCGTGGATGTCGGTGAACACGAAGGGGATGGTCTTGGCCCCCTCGGCCCGGGCGATGGTGCCCAGATGCATCGCCCAGGCAAGCAGCAGCACTGCGAGCCAGCTGCGCCGGAAGGGGAAGATCATGCCCGTGCCCCCGCGTTCCGGCCGGTGCCGCCGGGCGGTCCGGAAAGGGTCGAAGGGCCGGGAAGCGATGAGGCACGTTCACCCGGGCTCAAGGGATCGGGGCTCGGGCGGGCGGAACGACGGGCGGGTGAGATCGGGCTTGGCCACACCATGCTATTGATAGGCCATGGGGAGGGTTTTTGCCACGGCCGTGGTGCCGGCGCCGGGAGGGATCCGTGATGCCCTCAATCCCCCGGACGGGCGGAGCGAATCCGCCGCCAAGGTCTCCCCCGCCCGGATGCGCCGCAAGAAGGGTGGCGCATCCGGGTCCGACGGGTTCGTGTTTATCGAATGCAGCGGAGCCCCCCCGGCAGTGCCGGGAAGGCTCAGACTGTCAGTGGATGGCCGTCCACGGGCCGTCGCCGCTGGAGGTCGTCTTGCCCTCGATGGCGGTGTAGACGGTGGCGCCGTAAAAGAAGGGCAGTCCCCAGACCACACCGGCTGTGGAACTGGGACCGGTGAGTCCGGGTTGCACAGGGTAGCTGGTATGAGCGGCAATCCCGTCGTTGGCGATGAAGATGTAATGGAAGCTGAGCCCGTTCGAGCCCTGCAGATAGCCGGAAATCTCTATCGGTTGGGATGGGCAGTAATATCCTGTCAGCGCGGCATCGGCACAGGCCGGATACAGGTTGCTGCCCATACGGACGGCAGGTTCCCCGCTGTCCAGATAGCTGTTGGGATAGCTCACGCCATTGACGGTGGAGGTGAATTCCCCGTTCGCATCCAGGGTGAGCACCGTGACGCCGATGCTGGAATTGTCCGTCTGGGTGTCGATGCCGAAGGTCAGGGTGCCGTTGGCCGGGCTTGATTGCCCGTCGGTCACCGCGGTGGAAAGGGTGATCAGGGTGCCCTCATTGTCCTGGGGGAAAGCCGAAACCGGGTTGCCGACCTGGGTGGCCAGCGGCATCGCGGCGGCGGTGCAGTTGCCCCCCGTGCAGGTGTAGTACCAGCTGCCGCTGGCCGAGGAGACGCAGTCCGCGCCGCAGTCCTGGATGAACGGGCCGATGCCCAGCACCCCGTTGGCCCTCAGCGTCTGGACGCTGTCTGCCATCGGGCCGGTGTCGCTGCAGGCGCTGGGCGGCGTGCCGCTGATGACCTGGATCGGGATGTCGCTGGCGACTTCGCCGGCCATTTTGACGTCCGCCGACTGGACCGGACCCCAGGTATTGCCGTCCCCGAACATGGCGCATTCGCTGTAGGACTGGCCATTGGTGTCGGTCACGGCAGGCAAGGCGGAGAGCAGGCCGGAATTCAGCACCGAGGCCAGGACCCTGAGCCCCGAGGAGTGGGTATCGACCATCACGTGGTCGATGGTCTGGCAGTTGGACGTGCCCGGCGCGCAAATCGTGACCGAGGCGAACGGGGTGTTGAAGTCCTTGAGGCCCGAGCCCGAAGGCCCGCTGTCCACCGTCAGCGGCACCTGGTTGGCGACCGTGGACGTGACGGTTACGGATGAGGACGAGGAGCCACCGCCGCAACCGACGAGGCCGAGGCACAGAAGGCAGGCCCCCAGCAGGCTGAGCGCAAAGGCGGATTTGCCGCGGATCATTGGATGTCTCCCGTGGCCACGCCGGCCGGCAACAGGCTCGGCACCCAGGCGATGCCCAGATAATGGCGCATGTGTCCCCACACCCTCAGGGCGAAGTCCGGCTGCTCCACCCGGCCCAGGCCGCGCACGTAGCCGGCGGCCTTCGCCGCTTCAAGGTATGGCTGATAGTAAGGGCCCAGCAACTCGGCCAGATCGGGCTTGACCGAGCCATCCCAGGCGACGCCGAAGATGCGGCCATCCTGCCCTGCATACTGGCGCACCGTGAGGTTCTTGGATCCAGGCTGAAACAGGTGCACCCGATAGCGCGGGTACGTCTTCATCTGGGCCTTCACCTCGGGGCCAAGTGCCTGGGCTTCGGCGCCCAGCCCGGATTCCAGACCCCCCAGCACTGCATGCGCAGGCAGGGTGACGCATGCCAGGGCCAAGGCGAGCATGCCCCCCTTGCCGAAACTTGCGGCAAGCGCGCCTGAGCGGGGGTTGTCCGGGTGGAAATGTTGCATGGAGCACTCCTGATCATGACTAAGGATATGGGAAGTCAAAGGTCCTGTGTATATCGTCGGCCGGCCCGAATTCCAAGCGGCGGCATCACCATGCGATCCGGCTCGGCCTCGCTGATCCCCGCATCATGGCACAAACCCCGGCGGGCTGACGGACGGGGCCGCAGACAACCGGGAACACTCGCCCTTATCGCTCAGGGGCGGGGGGAGGCTGGTTCGGCGGCGGCTGTCGGGGAACCACGGTCATCCAGCCGCTGGGACACTGGGGCACATAAGGGTAGTAACCCTGGGGGTCCCGGCAGTAATACCAGTAGTTGCCGGGGGAAGCGGGCGCCTGGGTGCCGCCCTGTTCGACGTACGCAGGGGGATTGGCCGGCACCGCCACCACCGGCGGGAAATAGGCGGGTGGGTAATAGGCGGGTGGGTAGTAGGCCGGCGGGTAGTAATAGGCGGGTGGGTAATAGCCCGGGTAGCCCAGCGGTATGCCGATGGAAATGCCCACGTGGCTGTGCCAGTGGTCCGCCCAGACCGGGCTGGCCACCCCCAGCAGAAGCGCGCAGGCCATGACTGGCGTCAATGCCTTCATTGCCGACTCCTTTCCGATACGTTGCCCAACAGAATCCTTCACCGTCAGTCCGACGCCCTCCCCGTCCAGCGGCAGTCGTCGCGGGTCGAGCGCGGAGACGTGGCCGGCTCGACCTCGACCATGTTGTCGTAACAGGCGGGGGCACACTTTGCACGCGGTTGATCCGTTCCGTCCAGACCTTCGCAGACGCAACTGTGCCCGGGCCGCCGAAAAACAGGTCCCGGGGCAGCCGCGACCCTGTCGCATGCGCCAGTCGGCACCGGGCGGCGGCGAAAGCCGCCTGTCCCGACCTCTCAGCCGCGATCCATGGAGTCGTCAAGCTGCCTCTGCCGGCGCTCGCCCCAAGGATCGCGCCTGTGCTCCATGAACCGGTGCAGCCTCTCCCGCTGTTCGTCGGTAAGCACCTTGTCGATCTCGGCGCGCATCTGCTTGCGCAGGACGATCATGTCGGCAAGTGCCTTGCCCTCGGCGTCGGCCAGCGTCCGCAGCTTGGCGTCATCGGCCCGGGCGGCGTGCAGCGCCTTCCCGTTGTCCCACATCTGTTCCCTCAGGCTCCGCAGCTGGGGTCGGTACTTGTCGTCGATGGCGTCCAGGGCCTGGCGCTGATCATGGGACAGACCCAGACGTTCGGCCATGCGTTCCATGCCGCCGTTCCACATGGCGTGCTGACGGCACCCGCCCCGACCCTCGAAGGAATGGGCCAGGACGGGGACAGCGGTGACGACGCCCGCGGCCAATGCCGCGGCCATGAGCAGTTTCGCGGTTCGCATCTCTCTCTCCTTACACGTAAACGGTTGATTCCGGACCGCGCATCCGACGCAGTCCGGTGACGCCAACATACGCCCGGGCAGCGCAAATGAACGTCAACCGACGGTAAGCCTGTGTAAAGTTCTGCAACGGGCGGCATGGGGCGTCAAGCCGTTGCGGGGCCGGGGCTGAAAATCATGGGGAACGCCGTTCACCGTGGCCGGGGGACCTCTCCGGGCAGGCGGCGGACGGGCGGCCGCGCTGTCACGCGGGCCGCGTTCCCGCAGCCCCAAGTGCCGCCAAAGACCGACCGACCGTCGTTCCGGCCGAAATCACGCCGGACCGTGAATCTATTTCAGATTGTTACGGTTCGTTACCGCTCCGAACCTTTATCCCGCGTACGATCTAAATTTGATAGTGGAATTGCCTTGAATCCCCCCTTTCCACGGGAGATCGCCATGAATAGAACCGCAACTGTGTTGGCCGCGCTGCTCGCGCTGGCCATTACGCCGGCGTCTTCGGCCTGGGCCCACGACGGATGGCATCATCGCGGGGGCTACCACGACCATGACCACGTGGGCATCGGGTTCTACATCGGCCCGTCCTGGCCCTGGTACTCCCCGCCGGCCTACTACCCACCCGCCTATTACCCGCCCGTGGTGACCGTCCCCGCCACCCCGCCCGTATACGTCGAACAGGGCGCGGGCACGCCCTCCTCGGGGTCCCAAGGCGCCTATTGGTACTACTGCAGGGATCCTGCGGGGTACTACCCTTATGTCAGTACTTGCCCGTCCGGCTGGATGACGGTGGTTCCGTCGCCCCCGCCGGATCGCTGAAAAGGTGAATGACCATGTCCATGATCCGTAGACTCGCCCCCCTTTCGGCGCTGCTGTTCCTGGGCGCCTGCGCCACGATACCGGAAGGCCCCAGCATCACGGCCCTGCCGGGGACCGGAAAGAGCTTCGAGCAGTTCAACCGGGACGATGCCATGTGCCGGGATTACGCCTCGGGACGCATCGGCGGCAAGTCGGCACAACAGGCCGCCCAGGATGCCGGCGTGAAAAGCGCGGTGGTGGGGACCCTGGTGGGCGCACTGGCCGGTGCCGCGATCGGCGGCGACCGCGGTGCGGGCGTCGGCGCGGGCGCAGGCTTGCTCATCGGCAGCGCGGCAGGCACCGACGCGTCGCAGAGCTCGGGCTACGGCCTGCAGCGTCGCTACGACAGCGCCTATCTGCAATGCATGTACGCCAACGGGGAACGAGTGCCGGTTTCGGGCCGGTTCGTGCGCCAGCGCTCGGGCTACTACTATCCGCCGCCGCCCCCCGGGCCTACGGCTACTTCCGCACCTCCTCCCCCGCCCCCGTCATCCGGGCCCACGGCTGCTGCCGCACCGCCCGCTCCACCCCTTCCCGGCCAGGGGGCCATGGCCGCACCCCCGACAGTCCCTCCCCCCGGGCCCGGTGAGCGCCTGATCGTCTATCCC
>JBJKSP010000278.1:0-3034 GCA_046703865.1 Thiobacillaceae bacterium | reverse complement strand
CCAGCCGGTGGGCCAGGCCAGCAGGACGCAGGTGGCGGCAGCGGCCAGGGTGACACGCTGTACATCGGTGCAGAGCCTGAGCGCCATGCCCCAGACGGCCTGGGCGACGACCGCCACCGCGGCCACCTGCAGGCCGTGCAACAAGCCCGGGGGAAGGACATCGCCCCATGCGGCGATGCCCAGCCCGAACAGGATCATGATCACGGCGGAGGGGAGCGTGAAACCTGTCCACGCCGCCAGCGCGCCGGGAAAACCGGCCCGGGACAGCCCCAGCGAGATGCCCACCTGGCTGCTGGCCGGTCCGGGCAAAAACTGGCAGAGCGCCACAAGATCGGCGAATCGCCGTTCGCCGAGCCAGCGGCGCCGGTTCACGAACTCCTCGTGGAAATAGCCCAGGTGGGCGACCGGCCCGCCGAAGGACGTGAGGCCCAGCCGCAGGAAGATCAGGAACACGGCCAGGACGTTGTCCGATCCGGCATTTATCCTGTCTGGATCCCCGATCTTCATGGCTGGGCGATGATGCGTGTGGATAAAAGCCGAACTCTACATCGCCCGGACGACCGCCTTTCCGGGATTTGTCCCCTCGATACGATTCCGACGGCATACCCGCGGCCAGACTTGCCGTTATGCGATCCGGTCACTCTTGGGTCTAGGATAGTGCCCTGATGGATACGATGACCTTGATAGGACGCCCATGACCAGATCAGGACGGCAAGCTACCGCCCTCCCGCTATCGGAAGGATCCCGGATCCGCCGGTCCCGCGGCCGATTCACATGGGCGTCGGGGTTGGTTGCAGTGGCGGCGACGGCGTTCCTGCACGGCACTGCGCTCGCCGGCCCGCCCTTCCTGACCGATGACCCGGAACCGGTCCCCTACAAGAGCAGCGAGTTCTACGTCTTTTCCACCTACGACAGGACCGGCGACGGCAAGGACGTGGCCCTGCCCGCCTTCGAATACAACTACGGCGCCTTCCACAATACCCAACTGCACATCGTCGTCCCCTTCGCCAGGAGCCTGCCCAAGGGGGCACCCAACGAATACGGGTTGGGCGACGTCGAACTGGGCATGAAATACCGTTTCGTCGATGAGACCGAAACCACGCCCCAGGTGGGCATCTTCCCCATGGCGGAGCTGGACACGGGGGATTCCCGCAAAGGACTCGGAAACGGGAAGACCTGGTGGAAATTGCCGCTATGGATACAGAAATCCTGGGGTCAATGGACCACCTATGGTGGGGTCGGTTACGTCATCAATCGTGCCACAGGACAAAAGAACTATCCCTTCGCGGGGTGGCTGCTGCAAAGAGACCTCAACGAAAAGCTGACCCTGGGCGGCGAGATCTTCGGGCAGGGACAGGATACGACGGACGGGCGGTCCACCACCCTCTTGAATTTTGGCGGTTTCTACAGATTCACCCCGGATTTCAATCTCCTGTTCTCGGCCGGCCACAGCGTCAGCGGAGAGAACCACACCATCGCCTATCTGGGGCTGTGGTGGGCCTGGGGCCAGGATGAACCAGGGACGGGGCAGGCCGCCCGTTCCGCGGCGCAAGAGGATTGGTCCATCAGCCTGGGGCGGTAATCACGGCCCGACCCGACGCGCACAAGCCCACCGACCGGAGTTCGATCTCTACAACTGCCCTTCGGTCCGGTGGTTTGGGATAATGCCGGCTGTTACGATTCCGCCGCATGTCCCCACTCCCCTCCCTCCCCGTACCCGGCCAGCGCCTGAAGCTTTCCCTGCCTTCCGGTTCCGCCGACAGCCTGCTCCTCGCCCACCTTGCCGGATTGGGCAAACTGCTGGTGCTGACCGAATCCGCTCAGGCGGCGGCGCGTATGGCCGAGGAGACGGCCTGGTTCGAGCCCGCCTTGTCCGTGCGACTGTTCCCGGACTGGGAGACCCTGCCCTACGATCCCATCTCGCCCCATCCGGACCTGGTCTCCGAGCGGCTGGAGACCTTGTGGCAGGCCGGCCAGGGCAAGATCGACCTGCTGCTGGCCCCAGCGGCGACGGCCACCCAGCGCTTGGCGCCGCCGGACTTCCTGGCGGCCCATGCCTTCCTCCTGAAACAGGGCGAAGGCCTGGACGTGGAAGCCCTCAGGGAACGGCTGGTGAAGGCCGGCTACAGCCATGTCAACCAGGTGCTGTCGCCGGGCGAGTTCGCCGTGCGGGGCGGCCTCATCGACCTTTTTCCCACGGGTGCCCCTCTGCCCTTCCGCATCGACCTGTTCGACCAGGAGGTGGAGAGCCTGCGCACCTTCGACCCGGACACCCAGCGCACCCTATACAAGGTGCCGGAGATCCGTTTGTTGCCGGCCCGGGAATTCCCCCTGGACGAGGCCGGCGTCACCCGTTTCCGCCAGGGCTTCCGGGACCGCTTCGAGGGCGACCCTTCCAAGAGCAAGCTCTACAAGGACGTTTCCCACCATCTGGCCCCGGCCGGGGTGGAGTACTACCTGCCCCTGTTCTTCGACGAAACCGCCACCCTGTTCGACTACCTGCCGCCAAACGTGACCGTGGTCCTGCACGGCGACGTGCAGGCTGCCGTGGAAGGCTTCTGGAAGGACACCCAGGGCCGCCACCGCCTGCTCCGGGGCGACAGGGACCGGCCCCTGCTGCCGCCGGAACAGCTGTTCCTGCCCGTGGACGAGTTCCACCGGCGGCTGCGTCCCCATGCCCGGGTGGAATTCGCATCCGATGCCCACCCCGTCGAAGGGGAAGCCCCGCGGCACACCGGTAAGGTCCTGCCCTACGCCCCGCCGCCCGAGGTGGCCGTGGACCGCCGGGCCGAGGACCCCTACGCTAGGCTCAAAGCACATCTGCAGCGGTTCTCCGGCACCACCCTGCTGGTGGCCGAGAGCCTGGGGCGGCGGGAGACCATGGCCTCCGCCCTGGCGGAATACGACTTGAAACCGGAGTTGCTGGAAGGCTGGCCGCGAACGGGTGATCAGCAAGCAGTGAGCAGTGAGCGGAACCCCGCCCCCGGTGAAGCCGCTTCCCGCTTCCCGCTCACCGCTCGCGCCTTCCTGCTCA
>JBJKSP010000277.1:0-3054 GCA_046703865.1 Thiobacillaceae bacterium | reverse complement strand
TCAGTTTTTTCCCGCGTCAACACGTCCTCAGTGCAACTTGTCACGGTCCGGGTCCGATCCTGTGCCCGGCAGCCCCGGCGGCGCAGGTCTCGGATCATTTCCAAGTGCCCCAGGGTTGTTGGATTCGGAAAGATGGACGGGTCGGCGGCGGTTTCCGGCTGAATATACCTCATGGCAACCCGCGGCTGGGACTGCCCATGACCGGACGTCGGGCGACCGCGACATCACCTCAACCCCGGTTCGCTGAATAGGACGGCGAAGGGCCAGCCCCTCTCAGCATGCATGACGAAACTAATCCCGTGATTTGAAATATTGATAATTCGTCATTTAATTAATCTCTAATATTTCAGACTTTTTGCCCGCAGGGCCGGGAAGGGGGAGAAGTGAAGGCATGGATCACCTCGGCTGCAGCCATCCTGGCGGCGGCCATCGCACCTTCGGCGGCGCTGGCCACCAACGGCATGAATCTGGAAGGCTACGGTCCCCTGGGCATGAGCATGGGCGGTGCCTCCATGGCCTACGATAGCGGTCTGGCGGCGATGATGAACAATCCGGCCACCCTGGCCCTGACCAGCCAGGGCAGCCAGCTGGCCCTGGCCCTGCATCACCTGGCCCCGGACGTTTCGGTCCGGGGCATGGCCGATTCCAGCGGCGATTCCTACTTCATGCCCGCCATCGGCTGGGGCCGCAAGACCGGGCGCCTCACCTACGGCGTAGGTATGTTCGCCCAGGGCGGAATGGGGACCGAGTACGGCAGGTCCAGCCCCTTCTCCATGGGCACCGGCCAGGAAGTACGCTCCGAACTGGGGGTGGGCCGTGTGATCTTCCCCCTGGCCTACGAGTTGACGCCGAACTTGGCGGTGGGTGCCTCCCTGGACTTCGTCTGGGCCACCCTGGACCTGGGCATGGTGGCAACCCGCGATCAGGTGCTGGGCATGAGCGGCATGGATATCGGCGCCGGCAACCTGGCCTACATCCATTACTCCGACAACAATGAATTCACCGGCAAGGCCAAGGGCACGGGCTGGGCCGGCAAGCTGGGATTCACCTACAAGCTCAGCCCTGTGCTGACCGTGGGCGCCGCCTATCACAGCAAGACCGCCCTCAACGACCTGAAGACCTCCGGCAACGGAGCGAGCTTCTCCCTGTATGACAGCGGCGGCAACCTGCTGGTCAGCAACACCGGGCAGGTGAAGATCATCGATTTCCAGTGGCCGGAGACCTATGCCGCCGGCCTGGCCTGGCAGGCCACCTCCAAACTGATGGTGGCGGCGGACCTGCGGCGCATCATGTGGGCCGACGCCATGAAGAAATTCCGCATGTCCTTCAACGGCACGTCCTTCACCATGCCCCAGGAATGGCGCAACCAGAACGTCTACGCCTTAGGGATGCAGTACCGGGTGAACCACCGGCTGGGGCTGCGGGTGGGCTACAACTACGGCAAGAACCCCGTGCCGGACACTTGGCTCAACCCCCTGTTCCCCGCCATCGTCGAGCGCCATTACACCGCCGGTTTAGACTACCGGACCGGCGAAAAGGGCTGCGTGGCCGTGGCGGTCTCCTATGCGCCCAAGGTGACCGCCACCACCTCGGACGGCCTGACAATTGATCATAGGCAGTTCTCGGCCATGGTGGGCTACAACCACTACTTCTGATCAGGCGGCCAGCTGGAGCAGGACCAATAGCGCGAGCAGCAGGGCGATGACCCCCAGCCAGCGGTTGCGGGCCTGTTGCTGCCTCAGCATCTGATCCATGCCGGCCTCCAGCTTTCCCAACCGGTCGGCCTTGAGGGCGTGATGGGCCAGGCGGGGCAGCTGAGGCAGCACCACGCCCCACTGGGGCGCCTCTTCCCACAGCCGCCGCAGCATGCCGCGCCAGCCCATCTGCTCGCTCATCCAGCGCTCCAGGAAGGGCTTGGCCGTGGTCCAGAGGTCCAGGTCCGGGTCCAGCTCCCGCCCCAGCCCCTCGATGTTGATCAGGGTCTTCTGCAGCAAGACCAGCTGGGGCTGGATCTCCATGCCGAAGCGGCGGGAGGTCTGGAACAGCCTCAGGAGCACCTTGCCGAAGGCGATCTCCTTCAGGGGGCGGTCGAACACCGGCTCGCATACCGCGCGGATGGCCGACTCGAACTCGTCCGCCCGGGTCCCCTCGGGCACCCAGCCGGACTCGATGTGGGCCACCGCCACCTGCTTGTAGTCGCGCCGGAAGAAGGCCAGGAAGTTGCGCGCCAGGTAGGTCTTGTCGAACTCGTTCAGGGTGCCCATGATCCCGAAGTCCAGGGCCACGTAGCGTCCGGAGTCCTCCACCAGGATGTTGCCCGGGTGCATGTCGGCATGGAAATAGCCGTCCCGGAACACCTGGGTGAAAAAGATCTGGACCCCGGACCGGGCCAGCTTCTGGAGGTCCACCCCGCGCCGTCTCAGCTCGTCCACCCGGGAGATGGGGGTGCCCTCCATCCAGGACATGACCATCACCTCACCGGTGCAGTAGTCCCAGTGGACCTCCGGCACGGCCAGCAGGGGCGAGCCCTCGAAGTTGCGTCTGAGCTGGGAGCAGTTGGAGGCCTCCCGGATCAGGTCCAGCTCTTCGTCCAGGTGCCGGGCGAATTCCGCCACCACCTCCTTTGGCTTCAGGCGCCGGCCGTCCGCCCAGAGTGCCTCCACCATCCCCGCCGCCGTCTCCAACAGGGCCAGGTCGTGGTCGATGACCTTGCGGATGCCGGGGCGCAGCACCTTCACCGCCACGGCCTCGCCGGATTTGAGGCGCGCCCGGTGGACCTGGGCCACGGAGGCGGAGGCCACCGGCTCGGGGTCGAACTCGGCGAACACCTCGCCGGGATCGCGGCCGTAGGCCCGCCGGATCACCGCCCTGGCCTGCTCCGAGGGGAAGGGCGGCACCCGGTCCTGGAGCCTGGCCAGCTCGTCGGCGATGTCGGGCGGGATCAGGTCTCGCCGGGTGGAAAGCACCTGGCCGAACTTGACGAAGATGGGCCCCAGTTCCTCCAGGGCCATGCGCAGGCGCTCACCCCGGGGGCGCGTCAGACGGCGCCAGAAC
>JBJKSP010000276.1:0-6897 GCA_046703865.1 Thiobacillaceae bacterium | reverse complement strand
ATCATTAAATTATCCATTCAATGAATTAGTGATGAGCGATTTATGCATCCGTGACCTGACCTCCCTTGGGGCTTGAAGTGCTTATGTCTTTCTTAATGCTGCTCACGTGAATATAGATTTGGGTATTCCAAGCGCTGTCCAAACGAAACCGGCTTGCTATTTACTCTGTGCGAGCCGGCTAACTCCCTGAATCATACTATAAGCGCTATCTGATCACGATATTACGAAAGTTAAGGGTCTTATAACTAAAGGTATATTGTGAGGCAGTGTATTGACCAGAGCACGTGCCTGATCTGAACTTCCGGTGATTGGTTGTGTGCCAGGAATCCGATTCACCCAATTGGGGGATGTTCCATGGCCCGCCCGTTGGTCGACGGTCCCACGCCAACCGCCTCACACCGAAGTTGAGCACAACAAAAAAGGGCCGCCTGGTTGGCGGCCCTTTGTGTTCGATTTGATTTTCTTAGTGCAAGGCCCGTCTCAGCCGGCGTAGTTGGCCGCGGCGAAGTCCCAATTGGCCAGGTGGTTCAGGAAGGTCTCCACGAACTTGGGCCGGGCGTTGCGGTAGTCGATGTAATAGGCGTGTTCCCACACGTCCACGGCGAGCAGGGGCTTGTCGCCGGTGGTCAGCGCCGTGCCCGCGTTGCTGGTGTTGAGGATGTCCACGCTGCCGTCGGCCTTCTTCACCAGCCAGGTCCAGCCGGAGCCGAAGTTGCCCACGGCGCTCTTGGCGTAGGCCTCCTTGAAGGCATCGAAGCTGCCCCACTTCTTGCTGATGGCATCGGCCAGGGCGCCGGTGGGGGCGCCGCCGCCGTTGGGCTTCATGCTGTTCCAGAAGAAGGTGTGGTTCCAGACCTGGGCGGCGTTGTTGAAGATGCCGCCGGCGGGGGCGGTCTTCACGATGTCCTCCAGGGACTTGCTCTCGTATTCGGTGCCCTTGATGAGGTTGTTCAGGTTGGTCACATAGGCCTGATGGTGCTTGCCGTAATGGTATTCGAAGGTCTCGGCGGACATGTGGGGCGCCAGGGCATCCTTGGCGTAGGGAAGGGGGGGAAGTTGGTGTTCCATGCGATCTCTCCTGGGTGTTGTCGAGTGAAGAAAGTCAAAACGCGATTTTACGTGTCGCGTGGGAGGCGGGCAATGTTGAGTGAATCTGTAAACTATTCCAACCCTCATGTCCTTATATTCGGGTGGACCCACACCGCCATGGCCTATTGCGGCTCGAAGCGCACGGGCAGGCTTCGCAGTCCCCGCATGATCAGTCCGGGCGTCCATTCCAGTGCATCGTTGGGCGCTCCGAGGGTCAGATCGGGAAAGCGGCGCGACAGTTCCGCCAGGGCGATCTCCCCTTCGGCGCGTGCGAGACCCGCTCCCAGGCAGTAGTGGATGCCGTGGCCGAAGGCCAGGTGATCCGCCGGCGGGGTCCGGCGGATGTCGAGCCGCCCCGGGTCATCGAATTGACGGGGATCGCGGTTGGCCGCCGCCAGCCCGATGAACACCCTGTCCCCCGGGCGGATGAGGACATTGCCGATCCGGACCTCCGCTGTCGCGTAGCGCGCCGTGGCCGTCTCCAAGGGGCTCTCGAAACGCAGGAGTTCCTCCACCGCAACCCGTGCAAGGTCCGGGTCGGCACAGAGCGCCGACCACTCCGAGGGTTCACGCAGCAGGGCCAGGACTCCGTTGCCGATGAGGCCGGTGGTGGTCTCATGTCCGGCCAAGAGCAGGAGGAAGGCCATGGCCGCCAGCTCGTTTTCAGACAGTTCCCCACGGTCGCAGGCAACCACCAGGACGCTGTACAGGAAATCGTCCGGGTCGGCGCGTTTTTCCCGGGCGAGGCCCAAGAGGTAGTCGTGCATTTCCTGGGCGATGTCCGGGACCCGCTCCGGGGCGTCCAAATCCGCGGCCGCCAGCCGCGACGAACACGCCTGCACGCGTTCGACGTCTGCTGCGGGGATGCCGATGAGTTCGCATATGACCCGGAGGGGCAGCGGCAAGGCGAACTCCCGCACCAAGTCTGCCTGGCCCCGCGGCGCAATCCCTTCCAGCAACTCGTTGGCGATCGTGCGGATGCGCGGACGCATCTGGTTCACCCTGCGGGCGGAAAACTCCCGGGCGACGATGGTGCGCAATCGGGTGTGTTCTGGCGGATCGAGGGTCAGCAGATGATGGAACAGGGGATGGGGCAGGACGCCCGCTTCCCCGGCCTGGGCGGCATCCTTGGACAACCTTGCGTCGTTCAACAACCGGCGCGCCGCATCGTAGTCCGTCACCAGCCAGGCCTCCACCCCCGTCGGAAGCCGGATGGGAACGATGGCCCGGCCCTGGTTGCGCAGGCTGGCATAAAACGGATAGGGGTTGGCCTTGAAGTCCCGGTCGAGAATCGGGAGGTCGATGCGTTCGCCGGGATCAACAGATGCCAGCGGGTCTGGGGTTGTCATGATCCGGGCGGTGGGGATTGAGTATGCCCAAGGTTACCCGTGACGCGGGCGTTTATCGATAGCCGCCCCGCGCTGCGGCCTGGCTTGCCTGCCGGGTGCCGGCTCCGGAGAATGGTGCACCCCGGTCGTCAAGCAAGCCTGTCCCATGGACCTCACCTGCCGCGCATCCGCCTTCGGCGACCATGCCAACCTTTGGTACACCCCGGAATGGTTCCCCATCAATCTGGCGCCCGAGGAGAATGCGTTGATGCTCGTGCCGGTGTCGGAACGGCTCTACCGGGACGCGAATTTCCTGGACGACCGGGAAATCCCCACCGCCGACTGCGTCGCGTTGCCCCTGGACGAGGCGATCCGCCTGGCACAGGCCAGCCCTGAGCGCGACAGGCCGGTGCACGGTATCTTCCACATCGCCTTTTGCGGCTCGACCCTGATATCCCGCTGTTTGGACAGGCTTGCCGGCGCCATGGTCCTGAAGGAACCCTATCCCTTCCACGACCTGGCTTTCCGCAGGCGCCACGAGGTCACCGGAGCGGCCGAAATGCAGGCCTGGCAAGGGCAGTTCGAACTGCTCATGGCCCTGATGGGCCGGACCTTCCATCCGGGGCAGGCCGCCATCATCAAGCCCACGGATGCATCCACCAGCCTGATGGGCGAGCTCCTGGCGCGCTCCCGGGAGGCCCGGGCCCTGTTCCTGTACGTCGGCCTGGAGGAATTCCTGGTTTCGCTGCTGGACGACGACATCCGCATGGGTTTCGTGGACCACAGGCTGGAGGACCTGTCGGTCTTGTTGCCGGACCAAGCGGTCATGGCCGAGGGGCGCTGGCGCGATCTTACCGGCGCCCAACGTGCCGCCTGCCTGTGGTGGCTGCATATGAGGCTGTACGGGGATGCCGCGCGCACGAAACCGGGCTGCCGATCCCTGAACTTCGAGACTTTCCTGCACGACCCGCCCGGCACCCTGCGGGCCATTGCCGGTCACTTCGGCATCCCGGTCTCAGACCCGGAAATCGGGGCAGCGATTGCGTCGACGCTGCCTTTCGACTCGAAGGAGTCCGGGAGCCTTTTCCATGCCGGGGACCGGCTCAGGAAACGCCAGGCGGTCTCGAAGCGGTTCCGGGACGAAATCCGCCTGGGCCTCGAATGGGCCGAGCGCCAGTTGGCTGAAATGTCTCACCCCGTGCCGCCGCTTCCCATGTAGGTCGTCTAGCGCGTCAGTTCGGATGAACGACGACGTCGTCACGCGCGGTTGTACGATAAGCCGATCAGGAGGCCCGAATCTCCCCGTATGCCTTGAATGACAAGGCATACGTGTCATCTGGACTTCTTTGTTGCCCCGGAGAAAACAATTATGATGAATTGATGCCTCCCAATGGACCCGAGGTTCAAATAACGTCCGCAGGGGGCGATGGCTGGGGCTAGCCGGTATCTCGGAGGAAAGGGGTCAGGCGCGTCTCAATTTGTTGACATGAGGTGAACTTGCGAAGAGGAGCAGGAAAAATGCAGATGAATCAAGACGTCATACGCCACCGTGTCGATGGTCTGCGTGCCGCCATGCAGGCCCGGCAGATCGATCGGGACCAAGCCGTCCGGGCACTGGCGGCCGAAGCCGCCCGGGCAGAGGGTGAATGCGCCGCCCGATATCCGGAGCGTCATCTCGGCGGCGCATTGCACATGTGCCCATGGCATACCTGCCAGGGCACCCGGATCTCGCCCGATGCATCTTTGACTTGAGCGGGAGTCGGCTTGGTGCGGCGGAGGGCTACTCCGCCGCATTCCTATCCCTGAGCCGGCGATTCGAGACAGACTGGGATATCACCGACTGGTCCGACAGGCCCCTTGCCTGGCGTCTTTTCCGTCCACGCAACGAGGTCTCCCCGCATCAGGGCTGGAAGATCCACATCTCGGCGAGCGCCGTCGAAAGCCCCTTGATGCTGTCGGCCGTGGTTTCGGCGCTGGAGGAATTCAAGGCCGCGTTCAAGCTCCCCCGCCGGATCGAGGACGTCGTCTTCCTGAATTCTGGCGATGTCGGCACGGAGCTGCTCGGCAAGATCGTCACCGTCTATCCCCGCAACGATGCGCATGCCCGCGACCTCATCGAGCGCATCGACCGGCTATGGCCCACCAGCCGGGGCCCCGAGGTCCAGACCGATCTGCACGTCAGACCCGGCTCGGCGGTCTCGTTCCGCTACGGCGCGTTCGGATCGGGCCCCTCCGTGGTGGGCAGCACGGGCATCCAGGACTTCGCCCTGGTCCTGCCTGACGGCAGCAGTGCGCCCGATACCCGCAGGACGGGTGGAGAGCAGCCGCGGCACGCCACCGAACCACCCGTGGACGGCTGCCCGCCCGTCCCGTATCCGATCATCTTGGACGATCCCCTGCACATCGGCGACGGTCGCTTCGTCGCCCTGGCACAGTTGAGCGAAAGCCCGCGGTCGCGCACCTATCTCGGCGCGGACCTGGACAGCCTGGACACGGTGGTGATCAAGGTCGGGCGCCCGGGTGTGGCGGGGGACATCCGGGGGATAGACAACCGGGACCTGATGGAGAAGGAATTCCGCATTCTCGGCACGCTCGCGGGGCAAGCCGGCTTGGCACCCCGCCCCCTGGCCTGGGCGGACGGGCAGTGGCCTGTCCTGGTCATGGAGGATTTCCGAGGCGATAGGCTGAGCGAACTGCCGCGCCGAGAGCGCATCGGGCACCTGCCGGCCCTCGCCGATGCGTTGTCCCGGCTGCATGCGGCCGGTTTCGTCCATGGCGACGTCAAGCTCGTGAACGCCGTGAGACGGGATGGGCTGGTGGGCCTGATCGACTTTGAGCTGGCCGAACGGCAGGGCGACGCCAGCCGTTCCGGCGGCACCCCAGGCCACATGGCCCCTGAGGTGGACGCCAGGGCGCCGGCGGCCTTTCCCCGGGACGTGTATGCCCTGGCAGGCTGCATCGCCCAGGCCGTCCTGGATATCCCGCCCGGTCTGCTGCCCGCCGGTGCCGGCAGGCTTCGCGCGCTCCTGGCCCATGAAGGCGCCGGCTGCGCCGCCTCCCTGGTGGCGGACCTGACGGTCGCCGATCCCGCACTTCGGCCGACCGCGGCCGCCATGGCCACGGCCCTTGCCGATTGCGCGGACCGCCTGGCGGGCATGGCCCCGGTCCCCGGCGCGCCGGACCGGGAAGAAGACCGCTGCTGGCAGAGACGCGCCTGCCTGGACGCGGGCAGGCTGGTGGACGGATACGCCAGGACCGGCCCGGACGGGACCTGCTGGCGCAACGAACATTTCATGAAGGCCTTCGATTGCGAGGCCGTCAACCTCGGCGCGGCGGGCATCGTCCTGGGCCTCGCCACCCTGGACGATGCCCTGTGCCGGGAGGATTACGTGCAGCGGATCGACGGGGGCGCCCGCTGGCTCGCCTCCCGACCCGCCGAGGGAAATGCGGCCGGCATGTTCACGGGCAACGCGGGGGTGGCCGTCGCCCTGGCCGTGGCCGGGCGGCGGCTGGGAGACGGGCGCTACCTCGCGGCCGCCCGGTCGAGATTCCAGGCCGCCTCGGCCGATCTGCGCGAGATGGACCTGTTCTCCGGCAGCGCCGGGGTCGTATGGGCAGGCTGCATCCTGAGCGAGGTCCTCGGGGAGCCCTGGCCCCTGGACGCGACCCGCGACGCCCAGCACCACATTACGGATCATGCCGGTGAAGCGGACGGGGTGCCGGTGTGGGGCATCGACCCCGGGACCGACAAGGCCTATCTGGGATGTGCCCACGGTTCGGCGGGGATTGCCATGGCGGTGGCCTGCTGGGGGCGGCTGACCGGCGACGGGACCTGCCTGGACAGCGCACGCTCGGCCTTTCGTGCCATTGCCGCCCGGGGCCGCACCGAGGACAGGACGGCCCTGCGGATCGCCGTCGGCGACGAGCGGCACCACGCCGTGGGCAACTGGTGCCACGGCGTCGCCGGCTACCTCTGGGCCATCCTCCAGGGGCTGGGCGACGATCCTGCACTGGCGGAGGAAATCGACTGGGCGGTGGATTGCCTCAAGGACGCCATGACCGTGGGCACGCCCACCTATTGTCACGGCCTGGCCGGGCAACTGGAGATCTGGCGCATGCTCGGCGCCATCCCCCGCCACCGCGGCCTGGCGCGCGCCCGGGCCGGCAAGGCGGCACGGGGGCTGCGCATCCTGCATCACAAGGTGGAAGGGCGCTGCGCGTGGATTTCCGACAACCCGGACGTGACCACCCCCGACCTCTGGATCGGCTTTCTGGGACCAGCCACGGCCCTGGCGCTGCATCTGGCTGAAAGTCCCTGGCCGCTGCTGTCGGGGTCCTGGTTGGGGCATTGTGCAGCCCCGCATTCCGGACCCAGGCCATGATGGATGATCTGTCGGCCAGGTTCAGGGAAGACGGCGTGGTCTGCGTCAGGCGCGCCCTGGACCGGCGTGGCCTCGATCTGGCAGAGGCCGCATACGGC
>JBJKSP010000275.1:0-3450 GCA_046703865.1 Thiobacillaceae bacterium | reverse complement strand
AGCTCGTGCCCCTGGCGGTGAAGCTCCTGGATATTCCTCCGGGTGTGATCGAGGCGGCCATCGGCGCGGAAATCGACGCCGGGACGCTCACGGCCGACACCGTGGCGGGCGAGCCCTGCGTGTTCCTGGCGCCCCTCTATGCCGCCGAACGTGCCATCGCGGCCCAGATCGGCCGGCTCAAGGCGGGGATGTCCAGGCTGCCCACGTTCGAGGCGGACAAGGCCATCCCCGGGGTCGAGCGCAAGCTCTCGATAAGTCTGGCCGAAAGTCAGAGAGAGGCCATACACCTGGCGCTGGCTTCGAAGCTCGTGGTCATCACCGGCGGTCCCGGGGTGGGCAAGACCACCCTGGTGAACACCCTCCTGGCGATCCTCACCGCCAAGGGGGTCAAGCCCCTGCTGTGCGCCCCCACCGGCCGGGCGGCCAAGCGTCTGTCCGAGGCGACCGGGACGGAGGCCAGGACCATCCACCGGATGCTGGAGGTCGATCCCGCCAACGGCCAGTTCAAGCGCAATGCGGGGAATCCCCTGGAATGTGACCTGCTCATCGCCGACGAGTGCTCCATGATCGACGTGCCCCTGGCGAACCAGCTCCTGAAGGCGTTGGCCCCGTCCACGGCCCTGATGCAGATAGGCGACGTGGACCAGCTGCCCTCGGTGGGGCCCGGGCGGTTCCTGGCCGACCTGATCGATTCCGGGGCGCTGCCGGTGGTGCGCCTGACCAAGGTGTTCCGCCAGGCGGCGAGCTCGCGCATCGTGCGCTGCGCCCACGAGATCAACCAGGGAATATTCCCCAGCCTGCCCCGCAAGGGCGAGGCCTCGGACTTCTACTTCGTCCCCGCCGAGACCCCGGAGGCCATCGCCCAGACCGTGGTGGAGCTGGTGCACACGCGCCTGCCGAAGCGGTACCAGCTTGATCCCGTGCGCGACATCCAGGTGCTGTGCCCCATGAACCGCAGCCTCACCGGCGCCCGGGGCTTGAACGATGCCTTGCAGGCGGCACTCAATCCGCCCGGCGAGCACAGCGTGGACAAGTTCGGCTACCGCTATAGCGTGGGCGATAAGGTGATGCAGATTGAGAACGACTATGACCGGGACGTCTACAACGGCGACATCGGCCTGGTGACCGGCATCGATGCCGAGGCCGAGGAGCTCACCGTGACCTTCGACGCCCGGCCGGTGGTCTATCCCTACG
Source organism: Thiobacillaceae bacterium (assembly GCA_046703865.1). Taxonomy (GTDB): domain Bacteria; phylum Pseudomonadota; class Gammaproteobacteria; order Burkholderiales; family Thiobacillaceae; genus JBJKSP01. The sequence goes on along the minus strand of JBJKSP010000275.1, from coordinate 2,256 downwards.
GCGAGCTGGACGAGCTGGCGCTCTGCTACGCCACCACCATCCACAAGTCCCAGGGCTCAGAGTACCCCGTGGTGGTGATCCCGATCTCGACCCAGCACTACCTGATGCTCAGGCGCAATCTCATCTACACCGGCATCACCCGGGGCAAGCGGCTCGTGGTGCTGGTGGGCCAGAAGCGGGCGCTCGCCATGGCGGTCAAGGGCCGGCAGGTCAAGCGGTGCTGGTCCAAGCTGCGCGAGTGGCTGGTGACGTGAACAGGAGCAGAGCCGGCGGCCGGGCTGTCACCTACGGCGTTTAGGCAGGATAGGCCGCCATGGGACGACACGCCCATTATTACGTCTACGTGATCGAACTCTCGAAAAGGGTTCTCCAAGAAGGCCGGTTCCTGCGGGCCAACCCGGGTTATGTTTCAGGCAAGCCCTGCGTGTATGTCGGCATGACGGGACTGGACCCGGACGTGCGCTTTGACAAGCACAAAGCCGGCCTGCAGGCCAACCGCTATGTTCGGGAGTATGGGTTGAGGCTCTTGCCTGAGCTCTATGAGGTCTACAACCCGATGCCGTACGACGCGGCCCGCGACATGGAGGTGGAGTTGGCCATCGATCTGCGCGAAGCCGGCTATGGAGTCTGGCAGGCCTGAGGATCGATCTTCTTTTCCGTCCGAGTGATCCTTAGCACCGATGCATGACAACCACGAGCGGTTTCCATATGGCCCGGGTTACTAGGTCATGCTGGGGATGCGGCCGAGATGGTCGATCCGGATGCCTCTCTCGCTAACCATGTGATGGCGTCCCATTGACGGCACATTGACGCTGAACATGGCACTGTCTTCCATGCGTCCCTCTGTTGAATGCGGCGTTTCCGGTGGATTCCCGATCCTCTACTGTCACGGCACGCCGGGTAGTGCCGAGGAATGCGTATTCGCGGCCACGGCTGCTCGTCAAAGCGGGCTTCGCCTGTTGGCCTCCGATCGGCCAGGTTATGGCTGGGCCCCACCGGCTTTCGAGATGTCCCACTCGGCCTGGGCGCTGGGTATGATCCGAATGCTCGACGAGTTCGGTATCGCGCGCTATGGCTTGTTGGGTGTTTCCGGGGGCGGGCCCAGTGCGCTGGCCCTCGCTGCGGTCGACGCCCGTCGCGTTGCGGCGGTGAGCCTGGTCTGTACGCTCGGCCCCGTCACTGAACCCGAGCTGGCCCGAGCGTCGGGTGCCTTCGCACGCTGGACGCTCGAGCGCGCCAGGCACCACCTGAACGCCCTCGACTGGCTTGTCCTGAGGCCCCTGGCAGCCATTGGGCACGCCATTCCATCGGCTGCCTTGACCTTCATGGGGCTGTACCACTCTCGGGCCGAGCTGCTCATGCTGACGCCCTGGGATTTTGCGCTGCCGGACGTTTTGGCTCCGGTCAAGCTGTGGCGCGGCATCGACGACGGATTGCTGCTGCCTGAACATAGCCGGTGGCTCGCACGCCGCTTACCCGCCGCGGAGTTGGTCTTGGTCGATGGTGCGGGGCACTTCTCCCTCCCCATTGACCATCATGGCGCGATCTTGGGCGACTTGGCAGAGCGGTGCCGGTGACCTTCAGCCGAGATTGCCTTGATGCCCTCTCCCATCGCTCTGAGTACCGCCGTCCTGAAGCCGTGCCGGTCCAGGGTGGCCTTGAGCCGGCTCGTGGTGTCCCGCGTCCCGGTGTACACCGAATACGCGAGCACCTGCCGGCCCCGGGCCTTCCCCGATTTTCACAGCTCGACGAGCCGCGCTTCCTTGGGGCTACCAGGGAAAAGATCAGGCGGTCGGCATCGTTGAGCCTGGCCCGGTAGAGCTTGCCCTGGCCGGGATGGACGAGCTTCTTGACCTGGGCGGCGCGGAAGTCGCCGCGCGCGAGGGCGCCCTTGATCCGGTCGTAGGCGGCAGCCACGCCGGTGGTATCGAGGCCGGTGTATTCGAGGATTTTAATGGTTGGGGAGATCGCTTGGCGATCCCCGATTTTCGCACCGAAGGCGGCACTTATCGGCCCGGCGTGAACAGGGCCCGCGCCACCGCGACCTGCCGGTGCCACCGCCGGCCCAGCGAGGACAGAGAGGCGTCACCAAGAGTGTTGGGGCGCGCCAAGGGACCGCCGCTGGTGGACCTGGGGCGGGAGCCACCCTCGGCAGGTCAAGGGGTCCCAAAATAAGGGGCCGGCCGTTCTCCAGGGCCCGAGGTGCCCGATGCCTTTCCTGGCCGCGTGGAAGCGTGCGCCGGATCGCCGAACTGG
>JBJKSP010000274.1:0-4478 GCA_046703865.1 Thiobacillaceae bacterium | reverse complement strand
CCTTTCTGCCGGATCCGCCGGGTTGGCAGCTGCGTCAAAAAGACCCCTCGACGAGGGGTAAAGGGAGGAGCCAAATGAAGCTCAGCGTATGGTGAGCACGTCCCCGAAGGTCGTGCTCCCGGCCGTGAAATCGATGGCCCGGATCACCGGCACGAACCGATCGGTCAGGATGCGCGTCTCGGAGACGTTGCCCTTCGCGTCGGTCTCGTGCTGTACCGAAACCTCTTTTTCCTTGTAGGTCGCGCCCTTGATGAGATAGGTGCGGCCATCCTCGGCGTCCACGAAACCGCCGATCTGGCCGGCCGCCAATCCCAGGGCCAGGTGCCAGTCCGACAGCATCCGCAAGGGACGCCGATTGGCCTGGCCCTGGGCGCTGAAGGTGCGCGGAAAACTTGGCCACAAGGTGCTGGCGTGATGCTTGGCGACCTCGGCCGCCAGTTCCGGACCATTCAGGCGGATCGCCTGGAAAACCAGGCCCTCGCCGACGGGCATCTCGGGCACCAGCAACGGCGCAAGCGGCCAAGCCTCGGGGAGTTCCGGCGGTGGCGTGTCTCTTGCCGCCATCAAGGCCTCGACCTGCGCCTTGGAAGGGGCGGCGGCGCGGCGCTTGATGCCGAAGACGACCATCTGCTTGAACTGCCGTTCCGACGCCGACCAGGCCGTGAGGTGGGTGAAGTGGCGGCACAGATGATTGGCCATCTCCTCGCTCATCACATAGTGCGGTACGATGAAGATCAGCACGCCGCCAGCCTGGAGCCATCCCGCCGTCTTGCGCAGGAAGAGCAACTCCAGTCGCTCGCTGTGCTTGCCATCACCGGTCTGCCCGGTGTCGGCCACGGTGTGGCCATAGGGCGGGTTCAAGAACAGCAACCCGGTCGATCTGGCCGATACCCAAGCATCGTTCATATCGGCATGGAGCACGGTATCGAGTAGCTGCTTAGCATGCCAGGCGCGTTCGGCGTCGAACTCGATGGCCAGGGCCTCCACGGCGGCGCCGGCTTCGGTCAAAGCATTCTTGACCTCTGCCAGGGTGACGCCCTCGCCGCAGCAAGGGTCCGCGATGCGTACCCGTGTGCCGGCGATGTCGAGCGCGTTGAGGATGCGGGCGAGGGTGACCTCGTCGGTCGGGAAATACCCGTTCTTGATGAAATTGCGGGCGAGCCGCGAAAACATGAGTCCCATGGTTGTCTCCATAGAATGCGGAGATAACCAGCCCAGGCGGAGAAGGTATCCCCGCGAGGGTTGAGAAAGGATTAAGTCCCGGACCTTGCGGTCGTGCTCGTTTCAGGGACTGACGAACGGCGATCTTTGACGGGGACCGGGCGGGCTGTAACCGACAGCCGGCGGTGGAACGCGGGTGGCACTCGGCCTTTCCGGGGCCGTCGAGGCAAAGGCCCTAGAAAGGCCCCCTGGATGAGGGGCCAGGTTGAAGAAGGATCAGCCTTCTGATTCTGCTTGCCATACACCGGCGACGAAGTCGGGATCGAGATTCACGCCATGAGAGATGATCGTGGCGACGCTGGTGGAGCCGCCGCTCTGCGGCACCTCGACTGCACCCTCCGCCATATCGTCCCTGTCGTAATCGAGCACGATGAGTCCCGCCGGCATGTCGGACGACGCGCCCTGGACCAGGCCGCCTTCGACACCGACCACGATACGGGGCTGGGGCGACTCAGGCATCCTGGTCGGATGTAGTCGACGATGCGCAGGTTCATGACGTGCCCTCCTGTGCCAGTTCGAGTTCATTGGCACAGAACAGCGCGATGCGCTGCTTGGCGCGCCGCGTGGCTTCGAGCTGCACATACCAGTACCCGCCAATTTCCCGGCCGAACGGGTTCTCACGGACGACGATGCCGATACGGCCGGGATACTGAGGCCCGCCGAGGCGGTCTTGCTCGCGCTTGACCATGACCCTTGCGCCGATAGCGATGGTTGATGATTCACTCATGATGTTCTCCAAGAAAATGCGGAGACACCAAGCCCCAGCAGGGCAAGGCGCCCCGCAGGGTGATGAAAAAAGAGATCAGATCAAACCTCTTTCCGCCATGGAAAGGGTCTGGTTGCCGGCGACGATGAAATGATCCAGAACCTTGACGTCGACCAGGGCCAGCGCCGCTTTCAGCTGTTCGGTCAACCAGCGGTCGGCCTGGCTAGGCTCCAATGTTCCGGAAGGATGGTTATGGCAAAGGATGACGGCACAGGCGTTGTATTCCAGGGCGATCTTGACGACTTCCCTGGGGTAGACGCTGGTCTGGCTCAGCGTGCCGCGAAAGCACTCTCGCGAGGCGATCAACCGGTTCTGCGCATCCAGGAACAGCACAATGAAGGCCTCGTGAGGCAGATGCGACAGCGAGGTGATCAGATGGCTGCGCACGGCCCCCGGAGAGGACAGCGCATCACGATGACGCAAGGACTCGGCGAAGCCTCGCGTGACCAGCTCGCGGGACACGTCGAGCAACTGACGCGCCCGGCTCCAACCATCCATGGGAATGGCCTCGTTGACCTGATGATCCACGGACGAGAAGGTGAACAGCCGATACAGCGAGCCTTGATTCTCCTGGAGGAGGTTGTCGGCGGTATTGGCGCCGACCAAGGCCGAGAGCAATTCGAGGTCGGACATTTTCGAAGCAAGGGGCATGGCGATCTCCAAGAAAAGCGGAGACACCGAGCCCCAGCGGGGACGGCATCCCCGCAAGGGTCGAGAAAAAATCAAATCCAACCGGCCCGAAGCAACAGCGGCCGAATCAAGCTGAAATACAGGGTGAGCCCGAAGGCCGCGCACAAGGTGAAAGCGAACATGGTGGATCCTCCTGGAAAGCGGAAACACCATGCCCCTGGCGGGGAACGGAATCCCCGCGTGGGTTGAGATGAAGTCCCGGGCCTTGCGGCCGTGCTCGTTTCAGGGACTAACGAGCGGCGATCCTTGACGGGGACCGGGCGGGTTGTAACCGACAGCCGACGTTGGAACAACGACAAGCCCAGCTGGCTTTTCTTCAGGGCGTTCCCTCAAGAAAGGCCCCTGGGTGGAGGCGCGTGGCATCCGCCCAGGGTGTGGCTTCAGATTTCGTACTCAAGTTGAGTCCAATTCCCCGATTCGAGCGCCGCCTCGGCGGCTTCAGGGGTGGGGAAATAGTCTTCCGACTCACGGCTGTAAGGCCCTTCCTGGGGATGAACGGTGCCGATGTAATAGCCCGCTGCACTCCGGCAAACCTGGAGGGGCAGGGTAACGTTGAAACACAGCTTGGCCAGATGGCAGATCTTCTGGGGTGACATGCTTACTCCCTTCTATTCTCTCGATTGGAACTGGGTTCCGGTTGCAATTAAGCCGTGCGACTTTCGACGCGTACTGTTTCAGCGGCGGCAGTACATTTGGGGTGGCCACGAGGGCCGGGTAACCTCGGTATCCGTCAGCCGGCTCGCCTGAATCGGCTGACGGATGCCCTGGGGGCCAGATGCAAGCGAAGTGGGTCGCTGAAATCGCGCCTCCAGACGGCCACGGAACTTGCGCCGTCGCGTCCGGTAAGGGAGGCCTGGACGCGCAGTTAAGGGATGCGGTTCGGGAAAACCGCCAACCAGGCTGCAATCGCCGCTGTTCGGGCTCACCCCGAAGGCCTGCTTCAGGCCGCCCGGGTGAACCCGCCTGAGCGGGTTCGGTGGTTGAGATTACTCAGCAGGCAGTTCCCACATTTGCGTGCTGGCATCGAACCGGTAGCCATGCCCCTTGAGGGCATCGCGTTGAGCCCGGAACAGGCCGCGATCCACGGTGGGATCGAGCTTGACGGCTTTACCGGCTTCGATAAGGCCATGGGTTTCGGCATCGAACAACGAGGTCGCGGTCGGTTCCGCCGGCTGCGCGCCGGAATCGGGTGTGACGGCAGCTTCCTGAACCGGGGGATTCTCGTTCGCGGGATCGGGTTCGACCGACTCCGGCAACGTCTCGGTGTCAGGCGTTTCGGGTTCGCTCTCGACATGGATCGCCGACAGCCTGGCCCGTACTTCGACCCAGACCTTCCCGCGCCAGGCGTAGCTGGACGGGAAAATCTCCTCGATGACGAAAGTTCCGTCGTAATCGCCGGGGCTGTACTGGTCGAGAATCGCGTCCTTGACCTTGAAGTTGCCCACGCTGGTGGACAGGTCGCCGACGCAGAAAGAACCCTTGCTGCCGTTGACCGCTTTGATGCTGAGTGTTCCGGTGATGCTGATCATGATGTGCCTCCAGGATGAAATGAAGCCCAGCCGGAAGGCGCCAATCCCCGCGGGGAGTGGACGCACTCCCGGCAGGGATGGGTGAAACTTGAAGCCATTCGGATTTCCGAATGGCGGGTAGGGCAGGGTACTTCGAGTTCGCCTGGGGTCAGGAGGCAAACTGCATTTCAGCGAAATCGACGGGCATGCCGTCTATCTTCGCGGAGGCGATCTTGAGCAGACGTCCCTTGATCGTAAAACCGGTCTGGCCCTGCTTGGGACCGGACTGGTAA
>JBJKSP010000273.1:0-4312 GCA_046703865.1 Thiobacillaceae bacterium | reverse complement strand
TTATAGCGGCATCAATCCTCTTGCTCCGGCCGATCTTCATCCCGTTGTTCAAGCTGTTCCACTTCCCGCTCCAACTCCGACCGGGCTGGCTTGCCCTTGCCGAAACGCTTGTCCTCCACCACGCGCTGCCGGTACCTGGGCGTGCGCACCACCCGGGCCACCGGATTGCGGGGGCGGCGGGGTGGGCCTGAGACGCGCTTGGACATGGGTTGGAAGTGGGAAGTGGCTAAATCCAGCCAAGTGCTCACCCTGCCAGCGCACGGTACCTCCCGCCATCAGGCCCGCTTGTACAAGTCATCGAAGCGGACGATATCGTCCTCGCCCAGATAGGCGCCGGACTGGACCTCGATGAGGTGCAGGGGGATCTTGCCCGGGTTTTCCAGCCGGTGCGAGGTGCCCAGGGGGATATAGGTGGACTGGTTCTCGGTGAGCAGGTCCTCCTGGCCGTCACGGGTCACCTTGGCCGTCCCGGACACCACCACCCAGTGCTCGGCCCGGTGATGGTGCATCTGCAATGACAACTTCTCGCCCGGCTTGACCATGATCCGCTTGACCTGGAAACGCTCACCCGTGTCGATGCCTTCATACCAGCCCCAGGGCCGGAACACCCGGGTGTGGAACTGGTGCTCGCTGCGGCCTTCGCGCTTCAGCCGGTCCACCACCTTCTTCACGTCCTGGGCCCGGGACTTGTCCGCCACCAGGACCGCGTCCGCAGTCTCCACGACGAGCAGGTTCTCCACCCCGATGGCCGCCACCAAGCGGGACTCGGCACGGATGTAGCTGTCCCGCACATCGTCCAGCCACACATCGCCGCGGGAGACGTTGCCCCCGGCATCCTTCTCCCCCACCTCCCACAGGGCCGACCAGGCGCCGATGTCGTTCCAGCCGATGTCGGCCGGCACCACGGCGGCGTTCTTCGTGCGTTCCATCAGGGCGTAGTCGATGGAGTCCGAGGGACAGACCTCGAAGGCGCCCTGGTCCAGGCGACAGAAGTCCAGATCCTCATAACCGCCGTCCAGGGCCTGACGGCAGGCCGAGAGGATGTCCGGACGATACCGTTCCAGTTCCTCCGTGAACTGGCGGGCGGAGAACAGGAACATGCCGCTGTTCCAGTAGTAGTCGCCGCTCCTGAGGAACGCCTCGGCCGTGTCCGGATCCGGCTTTTCCACGAAGCGGCCCACCTTGCGCACACCGGTGCCGGGCACGGCCTTGCCCCGCTGGATGTATCCGTAGCCGGTGTGCGGGCTGTCCGGCACGATGCCGAAGGTGACCAGATGGCCTGCGCTGACCGCCTTGAGCCCTTCGGCGACGGCGCCGTGAAAGGCGGCGACGTCCCGGATCAGGTGGTCGGCGGGCAGGAGCAGCATCACCGCCTCGGGATCGCGGCGCATCAGGCTCAGGGCCGCCACCGCCGCGGCGGGCGCCGTGTTGCGCCCCATGGGCTCCAGGTAGATCCCCAGGGGAGGCACGCCGATCTCGCGCAACTGCTCGGCGATCAGGAAGCGGTGGTCGTTGTTGCACACGACGAGCGGGGCCGCCAGATCCGGCATGCCCGCGAGCCTCAGCACGGTCTCCTGGATCATGGTCCGGTCCGAGGCCAGGGCCAGCAACTGCTTGGGCAGGGCGGCACGGGACAAAGGCCATAGCCGGGTACCGGAGCCCCCGGAAAGGATCACGGGATAGAGGGTCATGGCTGCGTCCTTATGGTCTTGACGAATGTTCGGGTCATGGTCGGAGGATCAGTTTCCCAGGCACAGTACCAGGGCCTCGCGCCAATGGGGCAGGCGCAGGCCGAAGACCCGCTCCAGCCTGCCGTTGTCCAACCTGGAATTGGCCGGCCGCCGGGCGGGGGTAGGATAGCCGGAGCCGGGAATGGGCGTCAGCCGGGGCCGGGTTTCCATGGGCGTCAGTTCGGCGATGGCGCCGGCAAAGCCGTACCAGGAGGTTTCCCCGGCGCAGGTCAGATGATAAGTCCCCCAGGGCTGGGGGCGGTCCGCCGCCCGAGCGGGGGAAAGGCATTGGGACAGGACCTGGGCCGTGGCCTCGGCGATCAGCCTCGACCAGGTGGGCGCTCCGATCTGGTCATCCACGACCTTGAGTTCAGGGCGTTCGCGCATCAGGCGTTGCATGGTGAGGAGGAAGTTCCCGCCGCGCCGGCCGTAGACCCAGCTGGTGCGGAAGATGAGGTGTCGGCCTCCTGCGGCCTGTACGGCCTCCTCCCCCGCCAGCTTGGTGGCACCGTACACGCCTAAAGGGCCGGTGGGGTCGTCCTCCGCATAGGGGGCGTCCTTGGCGCCGTCGAACACATAGTCGGTGGAATAATGCACCAGGATGGCCCCGGCCTTCTTCGCCTCCTCCGCCAGGACGCCAGGCGCCACGCCGTTCACCGCCCGGGCACGGTCCGGTTCCGACTCCGCCTTGTCCACGGCCGTGTAGGCGGCGGGGTTGACGATGATTCGCGGCCTGAGGCCGCGCACCGTCGACCGGATGGCGTCGGGGTCGGCGAGGTCCAGGGCCTTGCTGTCCAGGGCCGTCACCGGCCCCAGGGTGGCCAGGGTACGCCTCAGCTCCCAACCCACCTGGCCGTTCACACCCGTGAGCAGGATGGTCACGGATAGACCTCCGCTCGGGCCAGGGGCAGGCCGGCCTGGTCCTTCTGTGACAGGACGGGCTCCCCGGCCAATGGCCACTCGATGCCCACGGCAGGGTCGTTCCAGAGGACGCAGCGCTCGTGTTCCGGGGCGTAGAAATCGGTGGCCTTGTAGAGGAAGTCCGCCGACTCGGACAGCACCAGGAAACCGTGGCCGAAGCCGGGCGGGATCCAGGCCAGGCGCTTGCTTTCCTCGGACAGCTCGAAGCCCGCCCAGCGCCCGAAGTTGGGCGAGGACTTGCGCAGGTCCACGGCCACGTCGTAGACCGCCCCGCGCACCACCCGCACCAGTTTGCCCTGGGGCTGCCGGACCTGGTAGTGGATGCCACGCAGCACATGGCGGGCGGAGCGGGAATGGTTGTCCTGGACGTAGTCGGTGGGCAGCCCCAGCTCGGCAAACACGCACCGGTTGTAGCTTTCCATGAAGAAGCCCCGTTCGTCTCCGTATACCTTGGGGGCCAGCACCAAGACCTCGGGCAGGGCGGTTTCGATGACCTTCATTCAGCTTCCTTGCATTTGGGGCGTTGGGACCGGGCAGTTGGGAGTGGGGAGTAGGAAGTGGGAAAGACCCTATGCCCCCGACTGCCTATTGCCCACTTCCGGGTACCCATCAAAACACCTGCTCCTTGAGCATGGCCAGCAGATACTGTCCGTAGCCGTTTTTCCTCAGCGGCCCAGCCAGGCGTTCCACCTGCTCCGCGCTGATGTAGCCCCCGCGATAGGCGATCTCCTCCGGGCATGCGATCTTGAGGCCCTGGCGCCGCTCGATGGTTTCGATGAACTGCGAGGCCTCCATCAGGGATTCGTGGGTGCCGGTGTCCAGCCAGGCGTGTCCCCGGCCCATGACGCTCACCGTGAGTTCGCCCCATGCCAGGTATTGCCTGTTGACGTCCGTGATCTCCAGCTCCCCCCGGGCCGAGGGCTTGAGGCCACGCGCCACTTCCACCACCCGGCGGTCGTAGAAATAAAGGCCGGTCACGGCATAGCGCGACTTGGGTCTGGCCGGCTTCTCCTCCAGGCTCACCGCCCGGCCCCGGGCGTCGAATTCCACCACCCCGTAGCGTTCCGGATCGGTGACGGGATAGGCGAAGACCGTGGCCCCGGCGTCCCGCGCCGCGGCGGCCCTGAGGTCGTCCGCCAACTCGTGGCCGTAGAAGATGTTGTCGCCCAGCACCAGGGTACAGGGCTCGTCGCCCACGAAATCCGCCCCGATGATGAAGGCCTGGGCCAACCCGCCGGGCTCCGGCTGTACGGCATACCGGAAGTCCAGGCCCCACTGGCTGCCGTCGCCCAGGAGCTGCTCGAAACGCGGCGTGTCCTGGGGGGTGGAGATGATCAGGATGTCCCGGATTCCCGCCAGCATCAGGGTGCTGAGAGGATAGTAGATCATGGGCTTGTCGTAGACCGGGATGAGCTGCTTGGACACCGCCAGGGTGGCGGGGTAAAGCCGCGTGCCCGAGCCGCCGGCGAGGATGATGCCTTTACGGCGGGAATGAGGGATGGGGGATGGGGGATGGGAAGAATTCATAGACGTGCTCACGGTTCGTTGTGTCTTTGAAGTCCAGTCACCAAACGTGAAACATGATCCAGCCTGTCGAACACCTCATGCTCGGAGTCGACATAGTTGAGATCCGCAGAGATTAACAGCTGTGTCTCCAACTC
>JBJKSP010000272.1:0-4443 GCA_046703865.1 Thiobacillaceae bacterium | reverse complement strand
ATCCCCTGGACCTACATCGGCCTGATCTGGATCTACTGTCTGATATGGGTCTTGATCGAGGACTGGGCCAAAGTCATGGTCTATCGGAACATCTTCCTCGCCTCGCCGCGCCATCGGAATTTTCTGGACCTGGCCTGGCTCAGCCTGCACGGCCACAAATCGTTGGCCGGCCAACGCAGAGACCGCAAGGCCTCGCATCCATGAGCATTCAGCAATTCCTGCCGTGCGAACTTCCGCCCGGGGAGACCCCCACTGGCTGGCGTGGATTCGGGGCCGCATCACAATGGGGCTGTTCCTGACCGCCTGCGTTTCCCAGGATCGGCCGTGCAACCGCCCCTAGCCGTTGCCACGCATAGTGGCAGCCGGGCGCAGGAAACCAATGCCGTCCACCCGGGCCATGCCGAGCTGCTTCGACTGCTGGACGAGGCGCCCCTGCGCCTGCCCCACGTCCTGGCCTGGATGCTGTCCTCCGGCGGCACCCTGCTGGACGGGTTATCCGTGTTCATGCTCGGCATCGCCATTCCGCTGCTGGTCCGGGACATGGGGCTGGACACGCTGCAAACCGGCCTGCTCGGCGCGGCCCTGGTCGCCGGCGCGGCGCTGGGCGCCTCCGTCGGCGGTCGGCTGGCCGACCGCATCGGGCGCAAGGGCGTGTTCCTGCTCGACATGGGCCTGCTGGCATCGGCCGCCGCGCTGGGCGCGCTGACCTGGGACCCCTGGCTGTTGATCGGTGTGCAGTTGCTGGTCGGCGTCGGCATCGGCATGGATTTCCCGGTCGGTAGCAGCTATGTCGCCGAGTGCATGCCGCACCGTGTGCGCAGCCGCATGATGGTCGCCACCATCGCCAGCCAGTCCGTCGGCATGCTTCTCGCCGCCGTGGTTGCGCTGGGCCTGCTGCACCTGAACGGTTCGCCGGACACCTGGCGGCTGTTCTTCGCCAGCGAGGCGGTGCTCGCCGCGCTGTGCATGGTGATGCGCCTGCAGCTGCCGGAGAGCCCGCGCTGGCTGATGGGGCAGGGGCGCAACCGCGAGGCCGTGCACGCGCTGGAGCGCCTGGTGCCGGAAGATCGGCAACGCCTCGAACACCTGGCGACCCGGCTCGGCGACGAAGTCCACCGCGTTTCCAAGGTGCCGCAACGACAGCGCACGCCGGCCTTTGCCGCGCTGTTCCATCCCGCCTACCGTCGCCGCACGCTGCTCAGCACGCTGCCCTGGCTGCTCATGGACGTCGCCACCTACGGCGTCGGCCTGTTCACCGCCGTCCTGCTCGCCGCGCTGCACTTCGGTACCGCGGCCGGCGACCCGACGGTGCAGGCCGAGGCACTGGCCAGCGGCAGCGGTGCCATCGACGTGTTTCTGCTGTTGGGCTTCCTGCTGGGATTCTGGGCGGTGGCCCGCTACGGGCGCATCCGCATGCAGCTCGCCGGCTTCGCCGGCATGGCCGCCGGTATGGGCCTGCTGCTGGCGAGTGTCTCGGTTGGCGGCGGCGCGGCGCAGCACGTCGCGCTGGTGTTCGCCGGCTTCGTGCTGTTCAACCTGAGCATGAACATGGGGCCGAACAGCACCACCTACATCCTGCCGGCGGAACTTTTCCCGACCCAGGTACGCGCCACCGGTGCGGGCTTCGCCGCGGCCTGCGCCAAGATCGGCGCCACGGCCGGCGTGTTCCTGCTGCCCCTGATCAAGTCCGCGCTCGGCGTCTCGGCGGTGCTCGCGCTGATGACCGTGGTCAGCCTCCTGGGACTGGCCTGCACCTGGCTGTTCCGCGTCGAGGGCCATGGCCGGACGCTCGAACAACACCACACGGAAGACCTGCCGTAAACACGGCTGACGGACCGGGCCTGTCCACCGGCGTGAGCCGGCGTAGGAGGCACACCGCGCCTGCCTAGCGCCGGTGCACCGTCATGCCGTAAGCTTTAAAGTTACGCAGGCCCATATCAACCATGAAACGCCTACTCCCACGCCTCCTGTTGATCATCGCCATCCTCGCCGCGCTGGCCGGAGGCATCTGGTGGGCGACCCGGCCCAAGCCCATTCCGGTGGTGCTGGTGGAAGTGTCCAAAGGCCAGGTGGAATCCACCGTCTCCAACACCCGCGCCGGCACCGTGGAGGCCTGCCAGCACACCAAGCTCTCCCCCATCATCGGCGGACGCATCGACTACCTGGGAGTGCACGAGGGCGACCGGGTGAAACGCGGCCAGGTCCTGCTCAAGCTCTGGAACCAGGATCTGGAGGCCCAGGTCAGGGTGGCCGAGACCGTCGTGGTCACCGCCCGCAAGCAGGTCGGCCAGGCCTGCACCCTGGCCGACAACGCCGAACGGAATGCCGAACGTTCCGAGCAGCTCAGACGCGCCGGCTTCGTCTCCATCGAGAAGGTGGAGGCCGACCGCGCCGACGCCAAGGCCCAGCGCGCCGCCTGCGAGGCCTCCCACAGCGACATCGCCCAGGCCCAGGCCAAGCTGGCCCTCGCCCGCACCGAGCTGAAGAAGACCGTGCTGCTGGCCCCCTTCGACGGCATCGTGGCGGACGTCACCGGCGAGCTGGGCGAGGTCACCACGCCCTCGCCGCCGGGGGTGCCCACCCCACCCGCCGTCGACCTGATCGACGACAGCTGCCTGTACATCAAGGCCCCCATGGACGAAGTGGACGCGCCCAAGATCCGGGTGGGCCAGCCCGCCCGCATCTCCCTGGACGCCCTGCCCGGACGCCACTTCGATGGCCACGTCAAACGCATCGCCCCCTATGTGCTCACGGTGGAGAAACAGGCCCGAACGGTGGACGTGGACGTGGACTTCGACCACCCCAAGCAGGCGAGCCGGCTGCTGGTGGGCTACAGCGCCGACGTGGAGGTGATCCTGGCGGTGAAGGACGACACCCTGCGCATCCCCACCTCGGCCCTGCTGGAGGGTGACCGGGTGCTGGTCTACCGCCCCGCGACCGGGGACCTGGAGGAACGCCACGTGCAGACCGGTCTGTCCAACTGGCAGTACACCCAGGTCCTGGGCGGCCTCAAGGCGGGAGACCGCATCGTGTTGTCACTGGAGAAAGAAGGCGTGAAGGCGGGGGTCAAGGTCACACCTGAGAAGCAGGCGCAAGGGACAGGGGACAAGATGCAAGGAACAAACCCTTGATCCTTGTCCCTTGCGCCTTGAACCTGTCGTGATCATCGAACTCACCGGCATCCAGCGCGTGTTCCACCTGGGCGAGAGCGAGGTGCACGCCCTGCGGGACGTGAACCTGAGCATCGCCGCGGGCGAATACGTCTCCGTGATGGGCCCTTCCGGCTCGGGCAAGTCCACCCTGCTCAACGTCCTGGGCCTGCTGGACCGTCCCGACGCCGGCACCTACCGCCTGGAGGGACGGGACGTGACCGAGCTGAGCCCCGACGAGCAGGCCCGGGTGCGGGCCCGCAAGATCGGCTTCGAGTTCCAGTCCTTCGACCTGGTGCCGCGCCTGAGCGCCGCCGAGAACATCGCCCTGCCCATGATGCTGGCCGGCATCCCGCCCCGGGAACGCACCGAAAGGGTGGACCGGGCCCTGGCGGACTACGACCTCGCGGACCGCGCCCACCACCGCCCGGACCAGCTCTCCGGCGGCCAGCGCCAGCGGGTGGCCATCGCCCGGGCCACCGTCATGGGGCCGGCCATCCTCCTGGCCGACGAACCCACCGGCAACCTGGACCGGGCCACCGGCCAGGAGGCCGTGGCCCTGCTGGAGACCCTCAACGCCAACGGCGTGACCCTGATCGTGGTCACCCACGACCCGGACCTGGGCAACCGCGCACGCCACCGCGTGCACATGGCGGACGGCGCCCTGGTGAACGACGGGAAAGGATAGCCCGCCCGGGGAGGATGGGGCCGCGCCGCGTGAGGTTTATTGCTTCTCGAACGGCTGCGGCCTGGGCGTGCGATCGGAGGACGGCGGCAGAATCGGCAGCCTGAAGTGGGGCTGGTCGCCCGTGAGCGTCTTCAGGAAGGCGACGATCTTCGCGTTCTCGTCGACGCTGAAGGTCCTGCCCAGTTGCAGCCGTCCCATGGTGTCCACGGCCTCCGCCAGGGTGTTGGCACCGCCGTCGTGGAAATAGGGATAGGTCAGTTCCACGTTGCGCAGGGTCGGCACCTTGAACTTGAACCGATCCGCCTCGTCGTGGGTGACGGAAACGCGTCCCTCGGCCGGGCTCGACGCCCGGTAGGACGCCACCACGCCCATCTTCTGGTAGGAGCTGCCCCCCACCGCCGGGCCGTAGTGGCAGGCGACGCAGCCGCTGTCCTTGAACAGCCGATATCCGGCCCGCTCGTCGGCGGTCATTGCCGTCTTTTTGCCCTTCAGCCACTGGTCGAAACGCGAGTTCGGCGTCACCAGGGTTTCCTCGAAGGCGGCGATGGCCCGGGTCACCCGCTCGATGGTGACATGGTCGTCGCCGTACACGCGTTTGAATTCTTT
>JBJKSP010000271.1:0-5069 GCA_046703865.1 Thiobacillaceae bacterium | reverse complement strand
CATGGCGCAGAGCACCGCCGAGTCGTTGCCCCCGGACAGGAACAGCCCATAGGGCACGTCCGAGCGCATGTGTTCCTGCATGACCTGTCGGAACAAAGGCTCGAACTCCTCCCTTGCCTCCTCGAAGCCCAGCGCCCGCGGCGCCACCTGCAGGGGGCTCCAGTATTGCCGCCGGGTGATCTCCAGGCTGCGGGTATCGATGACCAGCAGCTCGCCGGGGGCGACGCGGCGGACGTGTTCCAGCATGGTCTCCTCGCCGGTATTGAACTGGCTCTGGAGGAACTGCACGAAGGCGCGCGGGTTGATGGCCGGCGTGCCGGGCATGAGGGGCAGCAGGGCCTTGA
The DNA here is from genome assembly GCA_046703865.1 of Thiobacillaceae bacterium. GTDB lineage: Bacteria > Pseudomonadota > Gammaproteobacteria > Burkholderiales > Thiobacillaceae > JBJKSP01. Next base: position 4,725 of record JBJKSP010000271.1, on the reverse strand, counting down.
GTTCTGAGCCGAACAGGATGCGGTCCGGCAGGGCGGCATAGAACAGGGGCTTGATGCCCAGACGGTCCCGGCCCAGGATGAGCCGGTGCCGGGGCTGGTCATAGAGCGCGAAGGCGAACATGCCGTTCAGCCGCTCCACGAAGCCGTCGCCGTGGACGGCATAGGCGTGGGGGATGGTCTCGCTGTCCGAATGGGTGGCGAAGCGCCGACCGGCGGACTCCAGTTCCTCCCGCAGCTCGACGAAGTTGTAAATCTCGCCGTTGGCGACCACGGCCAGCCTACCGCCGTCGGCCAGGATGGGCTGATGCCCGCCGCCCAGATCGATGATGGACAGGCGTGTGTGTACCAGCCCCAGGTTGCCGTCCACGAAGTAGCCCTGGTCGTCCGGCCCCCGGTGGGCGAGCCGTTGGGCCATGGGGCGGAGTGCCGCCTCGTCCAGGGCCGCACCCTGCATCACCGCTCCCGCAATCCCGCACATGCTCGCCTTCCTCGCTTGCCGATTCTTGCCGCTGGCCCCCCACCTGCCCTGATGGAGGTCCCGGCACAAGGATTCAGATTCTACGTGCTCTCGCTTCTCGCTTCCGCCTTTTGACAAGCCTTAGCCTGCAGCGGCATCGACTCCGGGCGCGCATCCCTCTGTGGTAGGTTTTCCTGGACCGGCCGCGACGCTAGTCCTGGGCATAGCGGCTGCGCTACACTCAGGCCATCATGAGTCCCCATCCTGAGGCGTCGTCCATTCGCCTCTTAAATCCGCTAGTCTCAATGTCGTCCGGATTTACCCGGGCTGGGCCAGATGCTGCCAGCACATGATCCAGGGCCTGCCTGCGCCACGCGCCTCCCACATTAGCAGTTTAGTCGACCTGCCGGAGCCTCCCAGTCAGACCCCAGGGGAAACGAGCGCGGCCGGTCAAGTCCTCCCGCGCAATTCCAGCCCGAATAGCCTCCGGCTCGTCGTTCTCGGAATGCCCAACGAGCATATCGATCGTTCCGGTAATTGCACCGGTTCGGAGCGCTGTAGATGCGCGACTCGTTACGTGGGCTACTCCCTCACTGACGGTGTGTGGCTTGGACATCAGTGGCAAAAGGTCTCAGCGAAGTCCGCATGGCTGCCGACCCTGCCTGGAGGCGTCCTCGCCTAGTTGCGCGACAGCGCTCGCCGATGAGACTACCCCGATTGCACGTGGACCAAGGCTCCCGCTCAGTCATCCCAGTCCTTGGAGAACTGCTTCCAATCAGGGTGAAGAGTCTATGGTGTAAGCCCGGCTTGCTCGGACTCTATCTGTTTGCCCTGTGTGGCTGGCTCTCCCCATTCGGCATGCGCACTGGCTTCGTTCTGATGCTGGTGGGCCTGGCTACGGAATGGCAGAGTGCCTGGCCCAGGCTGAAAACCCATCCCACAGTCTGGTGGGCCTGCGCCCTTGGCCTCTTCCTTGCCGTGCGAACCGTGTGGGGCTTGCTTGAATTCCCAGGACAGGCACAGCTGAATGGGGTGCTGGGCTGGTTCTGGCTTTGCCTGTGGCCACTCGTTGCGTGGTGGATGGGCGGGAATGTGACGAGGACCACTAGGATCCTCGCCCTGGCGGGAATCAGCCTAATCCTGAGGATGCTCTTCGACCTGGACTGGGGAAAAGCGGAGATTGAGCTGTTCCAGAACCGCAACTATGGGTTCGGGATCACGCCCATCGGGTTCGGTCTGTACGCCGGGACCGTGCTACTGGGAAGCCTGGCGGCCGCCCTAAGATTGAATTCCATGACCATGAATCGCTGGTACAGGGCATTCCTGGCTGTCGCCCTGCTCATCATGGTGTCCCTGTGCGGCCAAGGTTTGATCAGCTCCGGCTCCAAGGGTGCCATGATTGCCTTCGCCGCTGGACTGATGGTTTTGATTGGCTTCGTGGCCTTCGCCCGACTGAAAGAGCGGCGCCTGACGAAGACCGGCCTGTGGATCATCGCGATCTTCCTGATGCTCTTGTTCGGGCTGGTCCACTTCAATTCCGAGAAGCTGGCCAAACGCTTCGCACAGGATCACAACCTTATCATGAACCTGCTATCCGGGCGGCGGGGCGTGGGTGATCTCCCTGTCGATGCACAGTCTCCCCTAAATCTGCGCCTGAATCTGGACATCTACGGTCTCGGCCTCTGGCGGGGACGCCCCTTGTTCGGTTGGGGCCCGGGAATGGGGAAAGCCTTGTTGGATCGGAACCGTCAGTTGAGCTTTCTCGCGCATTTCCACAATAGCTATGTGCAGAGTCTCGTCGAACTGGGGCTGATTGGGGTGGGGCTGCTCGCCATTGGCCTAGCCTTGGCCTTGGGCGAATTGCAGCGCTCGTACCGGGGCGGCCTAATTGGCCCGGAACTGGCCGGCCTGCTATATGGCTCGTGGACAGCACTGCTGGTGTGGAGCCTCTCGGACACCCGGATGGCGCACGTGGATGAACGGTTTCTGATCTACCTTCTGGCCGGAGCGGCAACGTCGTGGTCACTGCACGCGGTGAGATCCGGCCAGGCACCGACGGATTCCGGCATGACCGATTAGAACCAGGCGAAGGGTGGCTTGGGGCTGGCGACGGGTCAGCCACTCGAGGATGAGGAAGAGATTTCTCGGTGGGCGGCAGGGCCATGGGCTTGGAGCCAAAGACGGTGCAGTCGGGCAGCGGGGTATAGAACGGGGGTTTGATCACGAGGCGTTCGCGCCCCAGGTAAGCCAGTGTATGAACTGGTCACAGAGGGCAAAGGCAAACACGCCGTTATCCTTCTCCGCGAAACCCTAGGTGTGGACCTCATGGCGGCCCGTGCCCAAACCTGGGCGCACGTCCCTCCCGCGGCAGGTTTCCCAGGACCAGCCGCGACGCTGGTCCTGGGCGTTGTCGCTGCACTACACTCGCGCCATCATGAGCCTCCATCCTCCGAGACAGCCCCGGCGCCGCCTGCGCCCGATCAACCCGGCGCCTTTCCCCACCGCCCCTCGCCGGGGGCTGCACGGGGCATGAGGTCGGCCCACGTCATCGGCAGCAAGACCCTGGGCGGCGCCGAGCGCTTCTACCTGCGTCTGCTGGATGCCCTGCACGAGCGCGGCGAGACGGTCTGGGCCTTCCTCCGACGCGCCAGCGAGGTGGTGGGCCAGGTTCCCGCCGGCATCCCCGTGGTGCAGACCCCCATGCGCACGGTCTGGGACCCCCTGTCCCGCTACGCCCTGGGCCACGCGCTCAGGTCCGTCGGCCCCGACATCGTCCAGACCTACATGGGCCGGGCCACCCGTCTGACCCATCTCGCGCGGGGCAGGGGCCACCCGGTACACGTCGCCCGCCTGGGCGGCTACTACAAGCTGGACGGCTATCGCCACGCCCATGCCTGGATCGGCAACACCCAGGGGGTGTGCGACTACATGATCCGGCAGGGCCTGCCCGCCGATCGGGTATTCCACATCTACAACTTCATCGACCTGCCCGCCCCCCCCGCCCGGACCCCGGCCGACACGCGCGCCGCCTGGGGCCTGCCGCCGGAGGCCTGGGTCCTGGCGACGGCGGGACGCTTCGTGCCCGTGAAGGGGCTGACCCATCTCCTGGCGGCCTTCGGGCGGCTGCCTGCCGAGCTGGAGGGCAGGCCTCTGTGGCTGCTCCTGGTGGGCGACGGACCCCTGCGGCCGGCCTTGCAGGCCCAGGCCGCGGCACTGGGCGTGGATAGGCGCATCGTCTGGACCGGCTGGCAGACCGACCCCGGCGCCTTCTACCGGGCGGCCGACCTGGTGGTATTTCCCTCCCTGGAGGAGGAGACCCTGGGTAACGTGATCCTGGAGGCCTGGGCCCACCGCCGCCCCCTGGTGACGGCCCTGTTCCGCGGCGCACGCGAGATCACCCGTCACGGCGAGGACGCCTGGTGCGTGCCCTGCGGCGACGCCCCGGCCCTGGCCCAAGGCATCCGCACCGTCCTGGCGGACGCCGGGCTGGCCCGCCGCCTGACGGAGACCGGCCACGCGCGGGTGCAGCGGGAATTCGGCCGCCAGGCCATCGTGGACCGGTATCTGGAGCTCTACCGGAGACTGTTGGGGGGGTGAGCCATGCGCGACAAGATTTCCATCCTCATGTACCACCAGGTGGGCGATTTCGCCCCCATGTCGGCGCACCGCTCCACCTATTGCCATTACCGGCGTTTCGCCGCCCAGATGGCCTATCTGCACCGCTTCGGCTACCGCGTCCTGAGCCTGGATCAGGTGCTCGACGGCCTGGCCGGGGAGCGGCCCATCCCGCCCCGGGCCGTGGCCCTGACCTTCGACGACGGCTACGAGAATTTCTACCAGTACGCCTTCCCGGTGCTGCAGCGCTACGGATTCCCGGCCATGGTCTACCTGATTTCGGGCCTGGTGGGTGGGAAGGCCGACTGGTTCGCCGCCGACGGCCGCGACACCCCGCCCCTCATGGACGCCCCCCGCATCCGCCAGCTGCGTCAGTCGGGGATCGATTTCGGCTCCCACGGCGTGAGCCACGTCAAGCTGGCCCAGGTGGAACCGGCGCGGATGCGCGAGGAGATCATTGACAGCAAGGTCCGGCTGGAGGACCTCCTGGGCGAGGCGGTGGGCCATTTCTGCTACCCCTACGGCAGCCACAGCCCGGAAGTGGTGGAGACCGCCCGCGCGGCGGGCTACCGCAGCGCCGTCACCTGCGTGCGGGCGGCCGCCGCGCCCGGCATGGACCCGCTGGCGCTGCCGCGCAAGGCCATCTCCTACGG
>JBJKSP010000270.1:0-2806 GCA_046703865.1 Thiobacillaceae bacterium | reverse complement strand
CCTGGATCGGGCCGCTGCCGCCCAGGGTGCCGGGGCCGATTATGCGGCCTTCGGCAGCTTCTACGCCTCGGCCACCAAGCCTCGGGCGGCACTGGCGGATCTGGCACTGCTCAGGGCGACCAAGCATGGCCTAAAATTGCCGGTGGCGGCCATCGGTGGCATCACACCGGACAATGCCGCCCCCCTGGTGAAGGCGGGGGCCGACATGCTGGCCGTGATCACCGCCCTGTACCAGGCACCCGACCCGAAGGCGGCCGCGCTCGAATTCGGTCGGCTCTTCTCACAGAAAGGACCACCATGAGTTCCCGCAACGACCTGCTGTTCGAACAGTCCCAGAAACTCATCCCGGGCGGGGTCAACTCACCCGTGCGCGCCTTCGGTTCGGTGGGGGGCACGCCCCGCTTTTTCGTGCGCGGCGAGGGTGCCCGGGTCTGGGATGCGGACGGTACCGCCTACCTGGATTACGTGGGTTCCTGGGGCCCCCTCATCCTGGGCCATGCCGATCCGGACGTGGTGCGGGCGGTGCAGGAGGCGGCCGCCCGCGGGCTTTCCTTCGGCGCCCCCACCGAGCTCGAACTCACCATGGCCGAACTGCTGGCCCGCCTGTTGCCCGGCATGGAGATGGTACGCCTGGTCAGTTCCGGCACCGAGGCCACCATGAGCGCGATCCGCCTGGCACGCGGCTATACCGGGCGCAGCAAGATCATCAAGTTCGAGGGCTGTTACCACGGCCATGCCGACAGCCTGCTGGTGAAGGCCGGCTCCGGGGCGCTGACCTTCGGCCAGCCCAGCTCTGCCGGCGTCCCGCCCGAGGTCACCGCCCATACCCTGGTGCTGGACTACAACGACATCGAACAGGTCGACCGGGTCTTCGCCGAACAGGGCGATGAGATCGCCTGCGTCATCGTGGAGCCGGTGGCCGGCAACATGAACCTGATCGCCCCGGCACCGGGCTTTCTGGAGGGCCTGCGGGAAAACTGCACGAACTCCGGCGCGGTTTTGATCCTGGACGAGGTGATGACCGGATTCCGGGTCGGGCCCCGCTGCGCCCAGGGCCTGTACGGCATCACCCCGGATCTCACGACCCTGGGCAAGGTGATCGGCGGTGGCATGCCCGTGGGCGCCTTCGGCGGCCGGGCGGAGATCATGGACCGGCTCGCCCCCCTGGGTCCCGTGTACCAGGCCGGGACGCTGTCGGGCAACCCTGTGGCGGTCACAGCCGGACTCGTCACCCTGCAGAAGACCCAGGCCACGGGGTTCTACGAGACGCTTTCGGCCAAGGCGACGCGCTTGACGGAGGGGCTTCGGCAGGCTGCCCGGGACGCCGGTGTGATCTTTTCGGCCCAGAGCGTGGGCGGCATGTTCGGCATCTACTTCAGCGCCACCCCCCCCACCGGCTATGCCCAGGTGATGGCCAGCGACCGGGAGGCCTTCAACCGGTTCTTCCACCTCATGCTGCTGGAAGGCATCTACCTGGCGCCCTCCGCCTTCGAGGCCGGGTTCGTGTCCATCGCCCATACCGATGCGGACATCGACACCACGGTCTCGGCGGCGTCCAAGGCCTTTGCGAAACTGTCACCGTGAGCGAGGAACTCGCCCCCGAGGACCTCCTGCGCCTGCAGGTCCTGCTCGCCCAGGACATCAAGGCCATCCGCCTGGATGAATCCAAAGCGACCCTGCTGGCGCTGACGCCCCAGGGCGAGGCCGCGTTACCCCTGCACCCTGTGGGCCGGCCGGAGCGGTATTTCAGGTCAGTGCGCGAACTGCTCTCCGGCCACGCCCTGGGATCACCCGGCGGCTACCCGGTCTATCTCACCCGTTGGACCCGCCATGGCCAGATGGAGACGACCAACCTGGGCAAGCTCTTGCTCACGGGCGAGCCGGAGGCGGTGGTGGCGGTGGTGCATTCGCCGGCATTGACCGACGAACTGGCGGAGTACGCCTGGTGGGCCATGCCCACCATCGAGAACGCACGCCTGATGCTGCGGCGGGAAGAGGTGGCCAGCGGGCACATGGGCAGAATATTGGCGGGTTTCCTGTTGGAGCACCTGCCGTTCCTGCAGGACGATCATGTGGCCATCATGGATACTGTGGCCGTATTGCTGGCCTCGGCGACCCTGGGGGAGGAACAGAGAGAGGTCATCTGGCGCCGGGGCCGTCGCACCAACACCTACTATGTCGCCTTCCTTGAGCTGGCCTCTGGCGCGCTGCCGGTCGCTGGCGTTCAGGCGCGGGTCTTGGCGGAAGCAGACGAAAGGCGCCTGGCCGATCTGGCCGATGGCGGGAACGTGCCGGCCCGTATCCTCAGGCGGGCCTGTTCGGCTCAGGGCCAGGCCTTCCTTGCAGCGACGGCAGAGGTCCTGGGGCGGCCCGAAACCCAGGAGGTGGTCAACCGGACCCTGAATGCGCTGGGGGCCTATTTTCGACCGGACGGACATCCGGCCGGAACGCCTTTGCCGGGCCTGGATCAGGCACAGTCGCAATTGCCCGGGCTGGCATCGGAATGGCTGGCCGTCGCCCATCTGTCACAGGTCTCCGACGCCTTGGTTACGCCCATCTTTGCCCGAAGCACGGCCATCGGTTCGCTCATGCGCCGCAAGATCGAGCCGGTGTCGGGGCCGATCCTAGAGCACATCCGCAGTTTGGGGGGATAAGGTCAGCCAAGGGGACGGCGCGGCGGTAACTGCGGGTACGATGTCCCCGTGCCCGCAACGCGCTTAACCTATTTCCCGGGTGGTTTGAAGTACTGGTCGAACCAGGCCGCCGGGTTGAACACCGGCGGCGTGTTGCCGGAATGGGGTGTGGG
>JBJKSP010000269.1:0-7974 GCA_046703865.1 Thiobacillaceae bacterium | reverse complement strand
CATCGCCCTGGAAAGCACGCTCCTGCCTGACGAACCCCCCGGCGACCCGGCGGATCGCTTTATCATCGCCACGGCCAGGAGCCACGATCTGGTTCTCGTCACCGCGGATGAAAAGATCATCGAGTATGGCCGTCAGGGCCATGTCCACGTGATGGCGCTCCGATAACGGGTAACGCAAGGGCGCTGCTGGCTCAGCCGAAACGCTCCCCGTGTTCCCGGGTGGCCCGGAAGCCCACCTTGGGCCAGCGTTCCATGGTCAGCTCCAGGTTGTGGCGGTTGCTGGCCAGATAGACCGGGTTGCCGTCCACGTCGCGTCCCAGGCGGTTGGCCTGTTCCCGTTCGAAGTCCCGGCGCGTGGCCTCGTCCGGGAAGGTGAGCCAGCGGGCGGTGTGGATGTCCGAGGAGGAATAGACGGCCTCGGCCTTGTATTCGGCCGAAAGCCGCGCCGCCACCACCTCGAACTGGAGCTGGCCCACCGCCCCCAACAACATGGCACCGCCGGCCACGGTCTCGAACACCTGGATGGCCCCCTCTTCTCCCAGCTCCTGGAGACCCTTCTGGAGCTGCTTGGACTTGAGCGGGTCCCGGGGGCGCACGATGCGGAACTCCTCCGGCGCGAAGTAGGGGATGCCCTTGAAGCCCAGGTCCTCGCCCTCGGTGAGGGTGTCGCCGATCTGGAGCTGGCCGTGGTTGTGGATGCCGATGATGTCCCCGGCCACCGCGTCTTCCATATGCAGCCGCTCGTTGGCCATGAAGGTCAGCGCGTTGCCGATCTTCATCTCCCGCGCCAGGCGCAGGTGCCTGACCTTCATGCCGGGCGCGTAGCGTCCGGAGCAGACCCGGAAGAAGGCGATCCGGTCCCGGTGCCTGGGGTCCATGTTGGCCTGGATCTTGAACACGAAACCGGTGAATGCCGGTTCTCCCGGCTGGACCATACGGCTGCCGGCGTCGCGCGCCTGGGGCGGCGGCGCCCATTCCACCAGGGCCTGGAGGATCTCCCGCACGCCGAAGTTGTTGATGCCCGAGCCGAAGAACACCGGGCTCTGGGTGCCGGCCAGGAAGGCGGTGATGTCGAAGGGATGGCTGGCCTCCCGGATCAGCTCCACGTCCGCCCGCAACTGGCCCACCTCGCCGGGAAACAGCTCGTCCAGCTTGGGGTTGTCCAGGTCCTCGATCAGTTCCACCTCGCCGCCGGCCCGCTCCTGGCCCGGTGTGAAGCGCAGGAGCTGGTCGTGGAGCAGATGGTAGACACCGCGGAAGCGCTTGCCCATGCCCAGGGGCCAGGTGATGGGGGCGCAGTCGATCTTCAGCACCGACTCGATCTCCGCCAGCAGATCCAGGGGCTCGCGCACCTCCCGGTCCAGCTTGTTGACGAAGGTGATGATGGGGGTGCGCCTGAGGCGGCAGACCTCCAGCAGCTTGATGGTCTGGACCTCCACGCCCTTGGCCGCGTCGATCACCATCACCGCCGCATCCACGGCAGTGAGCACCCGGTAGGTGTCCTCGGAGAAGTCCTCGTGGCCCGGGGTGTCCAGCAGGTTGATGACATGGCCCGCGTATTCGAACTGCATCACCGAGCTGGTCACCGAGATGCCCCGCTGCTTCTCCACCTCCATCCAGTCCGAGGTGGCATGGCGGGCGCTCTTGCGCGCCTTCACCGTGCCCGCCATCTGGATGGCGCCGCCGAACAGCAGCAGTTTTTCCGTGAGGGTGGTCTTGCCCGCGTCCGGGTGGGAGATGATGGCGAAGCTGCGGCGTCGCTGTACGTCGCGCAGCAGGTCTGAAGGGAATGCGGTTTCAGTCATCGGCGGAAGAGCATGATGGGTGGGGACAGCTCCCACAAACGACAAGGCCGCCGGCCGGAATCGGCGGGCGGCACAGGCTTCGCAATGATATCAGGAAAGCGGTCCCGTCAGCGTTCCTCGTACAGGGACGGCGTCACCCGGGCGTGGGCCAGAAACTCCCGCAGGTGCTTGATGTCCTGGCGGTTGAGCACATTGCTGTGGTGGGGCCGGTGCAAGACGTTCTCCACGCCGTTCAGGACCACCCGCAGGCGTGCCCCCGTAAGTTGCTCGATGTCCGCTCCCAGGTGGTTGAGGAGGGACTCCACCTCGCGCCAGTGGATGTTGGCGCTGACGGGATCCTGGAAGATGGCGCGTATCAGGTGCGCATGCTTGGTGCTCATGGCCTGCAGCTCCTATGGTGGAAAAATCAGAGGAAGCGGGACACCGCCGCCACCGCCAGTTCCGCCAGCCATGTGAGATAGAGGGTCCCCATCTCGGGGAAGAAGCGCTGGGGGTCCTCCGACGCCAGCGCGAGGAGGCCGCCGGTGCCCGCATCCCGCATGGGGGCCAGGGCAAAGGAGCGCAGATGGGCCCCGGTTTCCCCGAACCAGGCCCGCACCTCGTCCGGCACTTCCTGGCCGCACCGGGGATGTTCCAGTTCCTCGGCCAGGCCGCGCAGATCCTCGCTCACCGGCGAGAATTCGACCAGTTCAGGCTGGGCGCCCTCGCTCCACAGCCTCAGGCAGCTGTGGGGCACGGCGAAGTCCTCGCGCAGGCTCAGGTAGAGGGCGGCCATCACCGCCTCCAGGCTCCTGGCCCGCATGAGGCCCAGGGCCAGCCTGTGCAGCTTCTCGCCGATGGCATCGTTCTCCTCGGCGAACTCGATGAATTCCCGCAGCTTGCTTTCCAGCCCCCGGGCCCGGTCGCGCAGCAGCATGACCTGGCGCTCGTTGATGGAGATCGCCTGGCCGGTGTGGGGATGGGGCACGTTGAGGCCGGACAGCAGATCCATGTTCAGGTTGAAAAAGTCAGGGTTCTCGCGCAGAAATTGCGCCACGTCCTCCTGGTTCAAAGTTGTCATAGCTCGATTTCCCCTTGAAAAACCGTCGCGGCCGGACCGGTCATGAACACCGGGCTCCCCTCCCCCGCCCAGCGAATGACCAGGTCGCCGCCCCGGGTGTGCACGGTGACCACCGGGTCCAGCAGCTCCCGGGTCATGCCGGCCACGGCGGCGGCGCAGGCACCGGTGCCGCAGGACAGGGTCTCGCCGGCGCCGCGTTCATAGACCCTGAGCCGGATCTCCCCACGGCCCAGGATCTCCATGAAACCGGCGTTGACCCGCTCCGGGAAGCGTACGTGGTATTCGATGGCCGGCCCCAGTTCCCTCACCGGCGCGGCGTTGACGTCCTCCACCAACAGCACGGCATGGGGATTGCCCATGGACAGGGCCGAAATCTCGTATGCCCGGCCGTTGACCTCCAGCTCATAGGTCAAGGCACGCGCCTCCGCCAGGAAGGGGATCCGGTCCGGCTCGAAGCGGGGCGCGCCCATGTCCACCGTGACCCGGCCGTCCGGCTCCAGCCTGGGCACGATCACGCCGGAGGCGGTGGCCACGCGGATCTCGCGCCGGTCTGTCAGCCCCTGCTCGTGGACGAAACGCACGAAGCAGCGCGCCCCATTGCCGCACTGCTGCACCTCGCCGCCGTCGGCATTGAAGATGCGGTAGCGGAAATCCACGTCGGGCCGGTTGGGCGCCTCCACCACCAGGATCTGGTCGCAGCCCACGCCGAAATGGCGGTCGGCGAGGTGACGCAGCTGGTCGGGGGAGAGGTCCACGCGCTGGCGTATGCCGTCGAACACGACGAAGTCGTTGCCCAGCCCGTGCATCTTGGTGAACTTCAGGTGCATATCCTTCTCGGCTACCAGCCCGTTCGCAGGAAATAAAACCCGTAAAACCCGAGCCAGACGGTGGCCCAAAGCGGCAGATACAGCTTCCGGCAAACGCGCGCGGGCAGCAGGCGCGCCAAAGTGTAAGCCAGCAGGCTGACCAAGACAAAGCGCAGTGCCCTGGCCAACATGCTCACCAGGGCGAAAGTTGCGGGGAAGAGCCCGAGGATGCCCGCGTTCACCGCGTAGACCTTGTAGGGGGTACCGGTGAGGGGCCCCAGGAACAGGGCGAAGGCCCCCATGTCCGCGAGGGCCCCCCGCACCCAGGCGATCATATCCGGACCGATGCCCGGGATCTGGTCCAGGGCGGCCAGGGCCGCGGCGGGTTCCCCGGCACCCCAGGCATACATGAAAATGCCGCCGACCAATGCCCCGACGGTGCTCGCCAGGCATGCCTTCATCACCGTCTTCAGGTTGCGGCGGGCGATCCCCGAAAGCAGCACGTCGGGTACGATGAAAAACAGGGTGGCCTCCGCCAGTCCCCACAGGCAGGCGACCGCATACAGGGCCGCATCGGATCGTTTCAGTTCCATTGGAGTGGGTGCGACTGGGCGGCAACGTTCACTTGTTCAAATGTGAACACGCCCTAGCCCATGAGGGCCACGTAGTCCTTGTAGACGCACCGGTCCATCACCACCGTCATACCGGCGGCCCGGGCCTTCTCCGCGGCGCCCTCGTGGACGATACCCTCCTGGATCCAGACCGCCGGGGCAGCGATGGCCAGGCAGTCGTCCACCACCGCCGGGATGTGTTCCGCGGCCCGGAACACATCTACCAGGTCCACCGGAAAGGGGATGGTACGCAGGTTGGGGTAGGCCTTTTCCCCCAGGACCTCGTCCAGCGCCGGGCGCACGGGCACGATGCGGTAGCCGAAGCGCTGCATGGCCCGCGCCACCCGATGGCTGGGCCGCTCGGGCTTGGGCGAGAGTCCCACCACGGCGATGGTCTTCACGCGCCCGAGCAGGGCGCGGATTTCGTCGGGCGAGGGGTTGGCAAAGGCCATCTCAAGGCTCCTTCATAGTCATGGGGTCATGGTCCGCAACCCGTTCACGTCACAATGTAAGGCGCATGGATGCTCAGGGGGTGTCCAGCGGCTTGACCATGACGTAATCGTCCATCCAGAAGCGCGGATGCGAGCAGGGAGCAGTGCCTTGCGAAGCAAGGTGCGACCGCCCGCGAGTCATCCGCAGGGGTTCGTGATTGAAGGTGCATGGGTGTTCATAGGGTATCCAAGGGCTTGACCATGACGTAATCGTCCATCACGAACCCCTCCCCGATGTCTTCCACCAGCTCCCGCACCGCCACGAAGCCATACTTGCGATAGGCGGCAATGGCCTGGGCATTGCCCCGGTTGACCCGCACCACCAGGTGACTGCGGCCGTGCAGCCGGGCGCGTTCAGACACTTTGTCCACCAATAGGCCGCCGATGCCGTGGCGTTGCCACTCCGGGTGGACGTAGAGCTTGTCCAGCTTCACCGCGCCCCCTTCCAGGGGATAGCTGTGGGCAAAGGCCACCAGCTCGCCCCCGGCACGCACCACGTCCCACCGGTCACCCCGGGCCAGGGTCTGGCGGATATAGGGGGGATGATACCGTTGGGCCAGCATGTATTCGATCTGGGCCTCGCTGATGAGACCGGGGTAGTGCCCGTACCAGATCTGTCGGGCCAGGGCGGCCAGGGCTTCGGCCTCGTCGTCCCGGAGGGGCGCGCAGTCAAGCGCCTGCATACAGGGCGCCTTTCCTGCCGTCCGGCTGGGTCTTGAAACGCATGTGCAGCCAGAAATACTGCTCGGGCATCTCCCGCACCCGATCCTCGATGAAGGCATTCATGCGCCGGGTATCCGCCTCCACGTCACCGCTGGGATAGTCCTCCCAGGCGGGATAGAAGTGCACGACGTAGCCGCCGCCCTCTTGGCGGGTGATGCAGGGCACCACCACCGCGCCCGTGGCCTTGGCGATCCGGGGCATGCCCGTGATGGTCGCGGCCGGCACGCCGAAGAAGGGGACGAATATGGTCTCCCTGGGACCGAAATCCATGTCCGGCAGGTAGTAAAAGGCCAGGCCCCGCTTCATCGCCCGCAACACGGGCTTGATGCCGTCTTGGCGCGAGAACACCGGCGAGTCGCCGAAGCGGGTGCGGGAGTGCAGCATCAGGCGGTCCAGTTCGGGATTTTTGATATGGGAGTACATGGTCACCAGGGGGGCGTATTCCGTGGTGAGCCGCACGCCGCCGATGTTGAGCCCCACGAAATGGGGGCACAGCAGGATTATCGGCCGGCCCCGATGGGCGGTGAAGTGCTCCAGACCCTCCACACGGGTGAGGGCCTGCACCTGGGCCTGGCTGCCCCACCAGGAGACGGTCTCCTGCAGGGTGGCCCGTCCCAGGCTGCGGAAGTGAGCCTTGAGGAGGCCGAGCCGTACCGCGGGATCCATGTCCGGAAAGCACAGGCGCAGATTGATGAGGGCGATGCGCCGCCGCCGTCCCGCCAGAAGGTAGACCACCGACCCCAGCAGCTCCCCCAGCCGACCCAGGGCCGCGGGGGACAGCAGGGCGTGGAGCAGGCGCAGCAGGCCGAAATACAGGCGCATCAAGCGGCCGGCTCCGTGTCCGGCAGGGGCACGCCCCGGGGTTTGCGGTGAATGGGGTAACTCCAAAGATACTGATCGGGATGTCGCCTGACCAGGTCCTCGATCCGGGCGTTGACCTTGGCGGCGGCCGCCTCGGGGGCCTCCGGCAGGTCGTCCAGCGGCTCGATCCACAACCGGTAGCCGCGCGTCCAGCCCATGCGCTCGCAGAAGAACAGCACGGCGGCGGCGTCGGTGGTCTTCAGGAGCCGATAGGCCAGGGTCGGCATGTAGGCCGGCCGGCCCAGGAAGGAAAGCCACGCCCCCTCCCCCTTGTTGGCCACCTGGTCGGGCAGGATGAAGGCCGCCTCGTTGTGCTTGAGGGCGGCGAGCAGCGCCTTCACGCCGGCGCGGTCCGGGGCGACGGTCTTGCTGTGGCCCCGCTCGCGCCCCGACTTCATCAGGACGTGGGCCCAGGGCTGCCGGGGCGGACGGTACAGGGCGGTGACCGGGAGACGGGCCGCGTAATAAAGTCCGCCCAATTCCCAGCAGCCCAGGTGGGGGATCAGGATCATCAGGCCCTTGCCCCGGGCGTGGGCCCGTTCCACGTGTTCCCAACCATGGACTTCGCGGATCCACCCCACCACCTCGTCCAGCGGGCGCGACCAGACTGGGACCACCTCCAGGACCCCGCGGCCCAGTCCCATGGCAGCCCGCAGCAGGCCCGAGCGGCTGTACAGGCCAGCCTGTCGCAGGGTGTGTCTGACCTGCCGCCTCAGCTGGCCGCGCAGCAGCAGGGCCGTCGACCCGAACAGGGTGCCCAGCAGGTGGACCACGGGCATGGGCAGGCGGGCGAGCAGGGTGACGAACCAGGGCATGGCGGGCTGAGATTGACCGGATTGTCCGTCAAGGCTAGCATGCTGCGGTGCCTGTTTGGGATAGGCAGCTCACCGCCGAGTTAACGGACAACTTGCAGGGCGGGGCTACAAATACTGCTAAAGCGTCGCCGCTTCCCAGGTCCCCGGAGCCGGTAACGCCGGACAGATAGTGGGGACGCAGAAGGAAGCATCTCATGAGCGAATACCTCTTCACCTCGGAATCCGTGTCCGAAGGCCACCCCGACAAGGTCGCCGACCAGATCTCCGACGCCATCATCGACGCCATCTTCACCCAGGACCCGCATTCCCGCGTGGCCTGCGAGACCCTGGTGACCACCAATCTGTGCGTGCTGGCGGGCGAGATCACCACCAACGCCGTGCTCGACTACGCCACCGTCGCGCGCGAGACCATCAAGCGTATCGGCTACGACGACCCGGCCATGGGCTTCGACTACGAGACCTGCGCCGTGATGTCCTCGCTGCACAAGCAGTCCCCGGACATCGCCCAGGGGGTGAACGAGGGCGAAGGCCTGTTCCTGGACCAGGGCGCCGGTGACCAGGGCCTGATGTTCGGCTATGCCTGCGACGAGACGCCCCAGTACATGCCCCTGCCCATCCACCTGGCCCACCGCATGGTGGAGCGCCAGGCGGAGCTGCGCAAGGACGGCCGCCTGCCCTGGCTGCGCCCGGACGCCAAGTCCCAGGCCACGGTACGCAATGTCGACGGCAGGCCCGACAGCATCGACACCGTGGTGCTGTCCACCCAGCACCACCCGGAAATCTCCCACGGCCAGCTGTCCGA
>JBJKSP010000268.1:0-3558 GCA_046703865.1 Thiobacillaceae bacterium | reverse complement strand
GGGTTACACAAGAGCTTCGGCGTTTGAGCCATGGGCGCCGCAGATAACACCCCCTTGGCACTTGGCGGACCAGGCCGGAGTGCTGCATGCACTGTTCAACGATTGCTGTCGCGACTTTGCGGCGACGAAGGTGGGTTCAGATTAGGGGCATGGCGACTCGTCGAGAATTGTCACTTCAAGACTTATCTGACCGGATTTTCGTTTGCACAAAGATCCGCTTGACTGTGACCCCCGCGTGACCCCAATATGATCTCCAAATTGGCCCGCATCTCTGGAGAGCCGCTTCTAGATTGGTGGGTCGTGTAGGATTCGAACCTACGACCGACGGATTAAGAGTCCGCTGCTCTACCAGCTGAGCT
The DNA here is from genome assembly GCA_046703865.1 of Thiobacillaceae bacterium. Taxonomy (GTDB): domain Bacteria; phylum Pseudomonadota; class Gammaproteobacteria; order Burkholderiales; family Thiobacillaceae; genus JBJKSP01. Next base: position 3,199 of record JBJKSP010000268.1, on the reverse strand, counting down.
AACGACCCGTCTCGGGGGGGTGGATAGTACACTAACCGCCGCATCCGTCAAGTCGAGACCCGATCAGTCCCGCCACCGTTTCCACGTCTTGAAGACCTTTCAGGCGGGGCCTTCGCCTTCCAGGACCTGCCGGAGCCTCTCCAGCAGGTCCGCGTGTTTATTGCGGTCCATGCGGGAGAGATTCTCCAGGTTCCACCGCACAGCCGGGAGGGCTTCCACGCCGGGCAGGCCCAGCAGGCCCCATTCCGGCGCAGCGCGCTTGAACGAGAGCGGGAATACCCTTTCAATCGCCGCCCCATCACAGCGTTACCGTGAAACTCGCGCAGCGAAACCCCATCACTCTCTCCCTCCGGTGGAGAGGGAGGAGAGGGGGAAGCGTTCATGGCCGGCCCTCTCCCCAACCCTCCCCCCGAGGAGGAGGGGCGTTTCATGGGCATGGACGGCGTGCCTCGCCATGAACGGTTGACACGCTGTTTCGAGACATCACCGAAGGGCTGCCGATGCTCCTGCGCATCGATCCCGGCCGGTCTGCGCTACAACCGGACTTCAAACCGGTCTTGTTAACAGTGTATATTTCGCATTGAAAGCACATAACATTATGTGTTAATTACAATTATTGGCATAGTCTAACTGGACATGAAAGCGGACATGAAAGCGGTCACGGACCAAGGCGAGCATATCGCCATCATGGAACCTCTGAAAATTGGGGAAACTTCGCGCCACCGCTCTGAGCTCACGGAGGCAGCCATGGAATTGGCGCAGAAATCAGCAGGATTTCGGCGCAGCCTGCCTGAGGGAGTCGTCGAAGCATTAGCCGATCTGGTGCGCGCGATGAACTGCTATTACTCGAACTTGATCGAGGGTCATAACACGCACCCGGTGGACATCGAGCGGGCCATGCGCGAAGACTACAGCGAAGAGCCCCGCAAGCGCGACCTCCAGCTTGAAGCGCGGGCTCACGTTACAGTACAGAAGTGGATCGATGAGGACGGCCTCGCTGGTAGAGCTGCCACGCAAGGAGGCATCTGCGAGATCCATCGGCGCTTTTGCGAACTGCTGCCGGATGAGTTGCTCTGGGTGAAAGACCCTGATTCCGGCGGACGTGTCCGCGTGGAACCGGGCGTGCTGCGCAAACGAGATGTTCGCGTGGGTGACCATGTGGCTATTAGTCCCGGTGCACTGCCACGCTTTCTCGAACGTTTCGAAGCTGTGTACAGCAAGGCAGGCAAAGCGGAAACCGTGCTATCGGCGGCGGCGGCACACCACCGCCTGCTTTGGATTCACCCGTTTCTCGACGGCAACGGTAGCGTCGCCCGGCTGATGTCCTATTCGATGCTGCGCGATGCCCTGGATACGGGGGGCATTTGGTCCATCGCACGCGGCCTGGCCAGACAGGAGGGTGCCTATAAAGGTCATTTGCATGAATGCGACCTGCCCCGGCGTAACGATCTTGACGGTCGCGGGAGCCGTAGCGAAGAGGCCCTTGCGGAATTTACACGTTTCTTTCTTCAGACCTGTCTGGATCAGGTCACCTTCATGGAGAGGTTGGTCGAGCCGAACCGGTTGCGGGACCGGATAAGGCTGTGGGCGGAAGAAGAAATCCGGGCGGAGAGGTTGCTCCCGCAAGCTGTCAACGTCCTGGATGCTGTGTTGTACCGGGGCATGCTGCCGCGCGGTGACGTGCCTGCAATCGTGGGCACTGGCGATCGCCAGGCGCGCAGAATCGTCGCGTCGCTCCAGGACGCGGGCGTGCTGCAATCCGAAAGCACACGCGCACCATTGCGCATCGCGTTTCCGGCGGCACGCGCAGGGCGATGGATGCCAGGACTGTTTCCAGAGGCCTAAAAATTAGGAGTCCGCTGCTCTACCAGCCGAGCTAACGCCCCGTCTCGGGGGGTGGGCAGTACACCAATCGCCGCACCCGTCACGCCAGAACTCGATCATTCCGCAAGGTAGGTAAGGTAGAGCATAGGATGGCTTACCGCGCCGTCCATAAGGGTAAAATTGGCATTTTCGGCTACACAGCCACCCTGAACCTGAGAACCGTGATGCCCGAGACAACAAACCCCGCCCAAGCTCCCGACGACAACCAGATCATGGCCGAACGCCGCGAGAAGCTTGCGGAGCTGCGCAAGCTGGGCACCGCGTTCCCCAACGACTTCGCGCGGGAGAACTATGCGGGCGATCTGCACGCCGCCTTCGGCGACAAGAGCAAGGAGGAATTGGAGGCCACGCCCATTCCCGTCCAGCTTGCCGGGCGCATGGTGCTGAAGCGCGTGATGGGCAAGGCCAGCTTCGCGACCCTGCAGGACATGAGCGGGCGCATGCAGATCTACCTCTCCCGGGAGGCCGTGGGCGAGGCCGCCTACGAGGCCTTCAAGCGCTGGGACCTGGGGGACATCCTGGGGGTGCGCGGGACCCTGTTCCGGACCAAGACCAACGAGCTGACCCTCCAGGCGGGCGAGTTGAGGCTGCTCACCAAGGCCCTGCGGCCGCTGCCGGAGAAGTTCCACGGGCTCAGCGACACCGAGCAGAAATACCGCCAACGCTACCTGGACCTGATCACCAACGAGGTGACACGGGAGACCTTCGTGCGCCGCTCGCGGACCATCCAGGCGATCCGTGAGTTCATGACCGGCAAGGGCTTCCTGGAGGTGGAGACGCCCATGATGCATCCCATCCCCGGCGGTGCGACGGCTAAGCCCTTCGTCACCCACCACAATGCCCTGGACACGGACCTCTACCTGCGCATCGCGCCGGAGCTGTACCTCAAGCGCCTGGTGGTGGGCGGCCTGGAGAAGGTGTTCGAGATCAACCGGAATTTCCGCAACGAGGGCCTGTCCACCCGGCACAACCCGGAATTCACCATGATGGAGTTCTACGAGGCCTACCGGGACTACCGCTATCTGATGGACTTCGTGGAGGAGCTGATGCGCTTCACCGCCCGCGAGGTCATGGACCACACCGCCGTGCCCTATCAGGGCCACGTCATCAACCTGGCCCAGCCCTTCGCCCGCATGAGCGCTGTGGAGGCGACCCGCCACTACAACCCGGAATTGGCCGATGCCCCCCTGGACGACCGGGAGTTCCTGATCGCCGAGCTGCAGCGGCGCAACATCGCCTTCCGTCCCCGGGACGGCGTCGGCGGACTGCAGTTGACCCTGTTCGAGGAGACCACCGAGCATCAGCTGGCCCAGCC
>JBJKSP010000267.1:0-7491 GCA_046703865.1 Thiobacillaceae bacterium | reverse complement strand
CCGCATTGCCGCCGATGGCGGAACGGCTGGAGCAGGCGCAACGCTGGCTCACGCCGTGAATTGGCCGTTGGGAGGGGAGGGGCTTGGCCAATTATATCGTCCATGAAACCCTGTTTTCGGCCCTGCTCGGGGCCGTGGGCAGATTCGGGCGCAACCGCCCGGACCAGTGGCAGGACCCCATTCCGGGGCGCTATGGCTACGGCGACCTGCTCAGGATGGCCCTGGCCCTGGGGCGCCTGGGCGCCCGCGAGACGGATGAGGGGGAGCACGTGGGCCTGCTCATGCCCAACGTGGTGCCCACCGTGGGCCTGATCATCGGGTTGTCCGCCTTCCGGCGTGTGCCCTGCATGCTCAATTACTCGGCCGGTACGGAGGGCATGCAGCGCGCCTGCCGTGCCGCGGGGATCCGCACCGTCATCACCTCCCGGGTCTTCCTCGCCCGGGCCGGACTCATCGCCCAGGCGCAGGCCCTGCAGGACGTGCGCCTGATCTACCTGGAAGACCTGCGCAAGGGCTTCGGTCCGGCGGACAAGCTTTGGCTCCTGGCCTACGCCCTGCGCTTCCCGCGGCACGCCGTGCCGAGACAGGACCCGGAGGCCCCGGCCGTGGTGCTGTTCACTTCGGGCTCGGAAGGCAAACCCAAGGGCGTGGTCCTGTCCCACCGGGCCATCCTGTCCAATGTGGCCCAGGTGCTGGCGGTCCTGGAATTCGGGCCCCGGGACGTGGTGATCAACTGCCTGCCAATCTTCCACTCCCTGGGCCTTACCGCGGGCGTCTTCATCCCCCTGGTGTGCGGGGCCAGGCTGGTCTTCTACACCACGCCCCTGCATTTCAAGGTCATCCCGGAGCTGGTGCGCGACCACGGCGGCACGGTCCTGTTTTCCACCGGCACCTTCCTCAACCACTATGCCCGTCACGGCGGCTATGACGACTTCCGCAGCCTGCGCTGTGTCGTGGCGGGTGCGGAGAAGCTGGGAGAGCCCATACGCCGGCTCTGGCAGGACAAGTTCGGCATCGACGTCCTGGAGGGCTACGGCGTCACGGAGACGGCGCCGGTGCTGGCCGTGAACCGTCCCCAGGACAACCGGCCCGGCACCGTGGGCCGGCTCCTGCCCGGCATCGAGGCGCGGCTGGTGCCGGTGCCGGGCATCGCCGGCGGCGGTGCGCTCCACGTCACCGGACCCAACCTCATGTCCGGCTACTTCCGGGGCGAGCGTCCGGGGGTACTGGAACCGCCCCGTTCGTCGGTGGGCGAGGGCTGGCACGACACCGGGGACGTGGCGGAGATCGATGCCGACGGGTATGTGCACATCCTGGGCAGGCTCAAGCGCTTCGCCAAGGTGGCCGGGGAGATGATCTCCCTGGAGATCGCCGAGGCCATCGCCCGAGCCGCCTCCACCGAGGCCATGCACGCCGCCACCTGCGTCACCGACCTGGAACGGGGCGAGGCCATCGTGTTGTTCACGACGGACCCCCAGCTCGGCCGCGACCAGCTCCTGGCCACCGCCCGCCGGCTGGGCCACCCGGAGCTTGCGGTGCCCAAGCGCATCCGGGTCGTGGACAGTCTGCCCCTGCTGGGGTCGGGCAAGGTGGATTGCGTCAGGCTCAAGGAAATGGCAGCCTCTTGAAACCAAGATACCTGACTAAATATAAGAATACGTTGATATAATCCCCCAATCCCGTTTCCGGAGGTCGTCATGCCCATCTACGCGTACAAGTGCTCTGCCTGTGGCCATGCAGAAGACGTGATGCAGAAGGTTTCCGATGCCCCCCTCAGCGTCTGTCCCAAGTGCGGCGCCGAGGCCTTCGCCAAGCAACTGACCGCTGCCGGGTTCCAGCTCAAGGGCTCCGGCTACTACGCCACCGACTTCAAGGGCGGATCCCCCGCTCCCAAGAAGGACGAGTCCCCGGCCCCCGCCTGCGGCGCCGGCGGTTGCCCGGCCTGCGCCTCTTAAGCGGCGCGGTTCCCCACACCCTTGGGCAAAACGCGTCTGGCGTTTTGCCCATTTTGTTTCCTCGAAATGAACAATCTCAAACGCTACTTCGTCACGGGACTGCTGATCTGGGTCCCCCTGGGCATCACCATCTGGGTCATGCTGGCCCTGGTGGACTTCATGGACCAGACCCTGCTCCTGCTGCCCCAATCCTGGCGGCCCGAGTCCTGGCTGGGGATGCACATCCCGGGCCTGGGTGCCGTGCTCACGCTGCTGATAGTCCTGCTCACGGGGCTCACCACCGCCAACCTGCTGGGCCAGAAGTTCGTCGCGCTGTGGGAGGCGATGCTCACCCGCATCCCGGTGGTCAAGTCCATCTACGGCAGCGTCAAGCAGGTCTCCGACACGCTGCTTTCCGGCACCGGGCACGCCTTCCGCAAGGTGCTCCTGGTCCGTTATCCCCATCCCGATGCCTGGGCCCTGGCCTTCCAGACCAACGTGCCGGTCGAGGCCAGGGATGCCCTGGGCGAGGAGTGGATCGCGGTCTTCATTCCCACCGCCCCCAGCCCGGTGAACGGCTTCTATTTCTACGTTCAGCGCTCGGAGACCGTCGAACTTGCCGTCTCCGTGGACATGGCGCTGAAATACATCGTTTCCATGGGCGTGGTGGCGCCCCAGCCCAAGACCCTCACCAACCAGTATCCCGGGGATTAATTCAAGATTGCAGCCTGCAGTTTGCAGTTGACAGAAAACGCCAAGGCATTCGGCATCGTCTGCCAACTGCCAACTGCCAACTGCCAACTGCCAACTGCCAACCGGAATCTGCCAACCAGGAACTGAACCATGCGTACCCATTACTGCGGCGCCGTCAGAAGCGCGGACATCGGCAACGTCGTCACCCTTTGCGGCTGGGCCCATCGCCGGCGTGATCACGGCGGCGTGATCTTCATCGACCTGCGCGACCGGGAGGGCACGGTGCAGGTGGTGATCGATCCGGATACCCCGGAGGCCTTCCGGATCGCCGAGGAGGTGCGCGCCGAATTCGTGCTGCGGGTCACGGGCAGGGTGCGCCCACGCCCGGAGGGCACGGAGAACCCCGGCCTGCCCACCGGCCAGGTGGAGGTGCTGACCCAGGCGCTGGAGGTGCTTAACCCCAGCCTGACGCCACCCTTCATGTTGGACGACGAGAACCTGGGCGAGAACGTACGCCTGCAATACCGTTACCTGGACCTGCGCAGGCCGGCGATGCAGGCCAACATGCGCCTGCGCTACCGGGTCACCAAGCTCATGCGGGATTACCTGGACCGGCACGGGTTCATCGAGCTGGAGACCCCCATGCTCACCCGCTCCACCCCTGAAGGGGCGCGGGACTACCTGGTGCCATCCCGGATCCATGACGGCCATTTCTATGCCCTGCCCCAGTCGCCCCAGCTCTTCAAGCAGCTGCTCATGGTGGCGGGCTACGACCGCTATTTCCAGGTCGTGAAGTGCTTCCGGGACGAGGACCTGCGCGCCGACCGGCAGCCCGAGTTCACCCAGGTCGACCTGGAGATGTCCTTCGTCCAGGAGGACGACGTCATGACCCTGGTGGAGGGCATGATCCGCGAGACCTTCAGGGGCGCCCTGGCCGTGGACCTGCCCGACCCCTTCCCGCGCATGCCTTATGCCGAGGCCATGGCCCGCTACGGCTCGGACAAGCCCGACCTGCGCGTGACCCTGGAACTGACCGAGGTCACCGACGCGGTGAAGGACGTGGCCTTCAAGGTCTTCTCCGGACCGGCCAACAGCCCCAACGGACGGGTGGCCGCCCTGCGGGTACCAGGCGGCGCGGGTCTGAGCCGGGGCGAGATCGACGGCTATACCGAGTTCGTGAAGATCTACGGCGCGAAAGGGTTGGCCTACATCAAGGTCAACGACGTCGGCCAGTTGAACGAGGCGGGCCTCCAGTCGCCCATCGTCAAGAACCTGAACGAGACGGCCCTCAAGGCCATCATGGAACGCACGGGGGCGCAGAACGGCGACCTCGTCTTCTTCGGCGCCGACAGGGCCAAGGTGGTCAACGACGCCCTGGGGGCGCTGCGCCTCAAGCTGGGCCACGAGAAGGGCTACCTGGACGGACGTGCCTGGGCGCCCCTGTGGGTGGTGGACTTCCCCGTGTTCGAGTGGAACGAGGACGAGAACCGCTGGGACGCCCTGCACCATCCCTTCACCTCCCCCAAGCCGGGCCACGAGGACCTGCTCGCAGAAAACCCGGGCCAGGCCCTGTCCCGGGCCTACGACATGGTCCTGAACGGCTGGGAAGTGGGCGGCGGCTCCATCCGTATCCACCGGGAGGCGGTGCAGGAGAAGGTGTTCGCCGCCCTGGACATCGACGAGGCGGAACGGCGCAACAAGTTCGGCTTCCTGCTGGATGCCCTGCAGTACGGCGCGCCGCCCCATGGCGGGCTGGCCTTCGGCCTGGACCGGCTGGTGGCACTGATGACCGGCGCCGAGTCCATCCGGGACGTGATCGCCTTCCCCAAGACCCAGCGTGCCTCCTGTCTCATGACCGATGCTCCCAACCTGGTGGACGAGAAGCAGCTGCGGGAGCTGCACATCCGGCTGCGCAATCCGCCCGTTGTCCAGGGCGGAGACCACTGAGGGCGCCTCAGGTCGCATCCATCAGGCGCCATCGATGCGCATCGCGGGGCTCGATCACCTGGTCCTCACCGTTGCCGACCCCGCGGCTACAGCGGATTTCTACACCCGCGTCCTGGGCATGGAACGGGTCGAGTTCGGCCCAGGTCGTCTGGCCCTGCGCTTCGGACGGCAGAAGATCAACCTCCATTCCGCCGCCGCGCCCATCGATCCCCACGCCAAGCGGCCCGTCCCCGGAAGCGCCGACCTGTGCTTCTTGGTGGAAGGGCCGGTGGCCGCGACCCTTGACCACCTGGCCGCCCTGGACGTGGCCGTGGAGCAGGGTCCCGTCACCCGCACCGGGGCGCTGGGGCCCATCACCTCGGTCTATCTCCGCGACCCGGACGGCAACCTGATCGAGCTGGGGCACGCCGGGACCGGGGTGTGAACACGCCCCAGGACGTCTCTCCCGTGGCTTACAAAATCCCCGTCTCCGTCCTGGTGGTCATCCACACCCCGGACAAGCAGGTCCTCCTGCTGGAGCGGGCCGACCATCCGGGATGGTGGCAGTCCGTGACCGGCAGCCAGCACCCGGGCGAGACCCTGGCGCAGACCGCCATCCGGGAGGTCGGGGAAGAGACCGGTCTGGATGTCCTTCGATACGGACTCCGGGATTGGGGCTATCACAACGTCTATGAAATCTACGACTGCTACCGCCATCGCTATGCCCCTGGCACCACCCACAACACGGAACACGTCTACGGCCTGGAACTGCCGGAAGCGTTGCCGGTGACCCTGGCGCCGAAGGAGCACCTGGCCTGGCGCTGGGAGCCCTGGGAGGCGGCGGCGGAGAGATGCTTTTCTCCCAGCAATGCGGAGGCGATCCGGCGGCTGGGGGAGGGGCGAACGGACGCGGTCCGGAAGTCTTAGGGCGTGTCCACATTTCGGCACCGTTGGGGTGGGGCAGGACGGGACCACCGTCTTGATCCGGGTCAATGCGGGTGCAGGCGGGTCGATGGGCAGGGCCGATAGCGGGTATCATGTCGGGCCGCTTACAACAGCTCTAGGAAACCTGCCATGAAGATTTTGTTCGTCCTGCTCGCCCTGGCCGTCCCGCCCGCCTTTGCCGCCAGTCCCCTGCTGCCCGCCAACCCGCACAAGGGCATGACGAATCCCCCCATGGCGGCGCCTGCGGCCGCGCTTACCCAGACGGGCCGGGTGCTCAGCACCATAGATGTCCCCCAATACACCTATATCGAGGTGTCCCAGGGCAAGAAGACCCTCTGGCTGGCAACCAACACGATCAAGGTGAAGAAGGGTGACATCATCCACTTTGACCAGGGCATGGTCATGACCAACTTCTACAGCAAGAGCCTCAAGCGGACCTTCCCAAGGGTCCTTTTCGTCAGCATGGTGGTCGTCGAGAAAGGCGGGAAATAAGGTTCAAAGGCGGCGTGGAGAGCTTCCCGGGGCTGTCCAGGTCCGGTGTCCCGGATATCATAGACCCTGGCCAGTGATGAACACCCCGTGATGCCCCAACCGCGTATCGCCCTTTGCAGGCACAACTCAGATGCGCCCACGAGAGCGACGGAGCTTCATGCATCGACGTGACGTCCTTTCCGCGCTCCTTGCCCTGGCGATGCAAATGGGCGTGATGCAGGATGCCGCGGCGGACAGGCTGGATGCCAAGGCGTCCGTGGACCGCAGCCTCATATCCGGGGATGTCGACATCTTCGCGTATGTGGACGTTCCCGTGGACATCCAGATCGCCTGGAGCGTCCTGACCGATTACAACCACCTGGCCAGGTTCGTGCCGGATATGGAAGAGTCCAGGGTCGTGAGCAGACCGGGCGAACCGATCCGCGTCTATCAGCGTGGACAGAAATCCTGGCTGCTCCTGGGGGTGCCCCTGGAAATGGTCCTCCAGATGGACGAAGTGCCGCCGACGCGTATTCGCTTCCACCTGGTTTCGGGCTCCCTCCACAAGATGCACGGGCAGTGGCAGCTCATCCCGTATCGGGGCGGAGTGCGGGTCGGCTACCTGGCGCACATCGAACCCGGTCTGCTCTCGCCCCGTGTGCCCGGCGACTCGTATCTCATCGAATCGGACATCGAAAACATGCTGAACGCAGTGGGCAGGGAGATGCTGCGCCGCAAGTCGCTCTCCACGGGCTCATGAGAGGGGGGCCAGGCATGCTCCGGTGGGGCGGGGGGTCGAAAACGGCGCGCCCGGCCCGGTTTCAATGGGTTGTCGGCTGCGCGGCCCTGGCTGCCCTGCTGGCGGTCTCGTCGGCCTTGGCCGACGCCCAAGTGCAGGTGAAGACGGATGGGCCGATGGTCCAGGTGACGGCCACCATCGGCACCACCGTGGATCGCCAGACCGCCTGGGACGTGCTGACCGATTACAACCATTGGGCCGATTTCGTGCCCAACATGCAGCTGAGCCGGGTGATCTCCCCCCCCGGCCAACCGCTCCGGGTGGAGCAGCGGGGCGCCGTTCCCTGGCTGCCGAACTTTCCCCTGGTGGTGGTTGCACAGGTGGAGGAGACGCCCCAGCGCATGATCCGTTTCCGGCGCCTCGCGGGCAACGTCCGCGTCCTGGACGGGGAGTGGCAAATCCAGGGGGAAAAGCCGGTACGGCTGCTGTACCGTTCCACGGTGGAACTGGGATTCCCCCTGCCGGCCCAGATCAGTGCCGAGATCTTCAGCAACGACGCCAAGGTCCGGCTGGAGGCCATGGCCCGGGAGATGGCGCGCCGGGCGGCGGCGGGCGAGGGGTCAAAGTAGCCTTTCCAATGCCCCGCCGGTAGTCGTGTCCGGTCCCTGTCCCCGGTGGGGCCCACTGCCCGACGGGCAGGGCGGGCGCGGCAAGGCCTTCTGCAAATCCTGAATCAGGTATTTCCACTTCACCTGTAACCCTTTCGCCGCCGGCCGGTATAAG
>JBJKSP010000266.1:0-4637 GCA_046703865.1 Thiobacillaceae bacterium | reverse complement strand
AACAGCAACATCGAGGAAGGTCTGCTCACCGACTACCTTGGTGGCGTGGGTTATTCACCAGCACAGATCGGCCGGGCGCTGGACCTGTTGCGGCGGGAAGCCGACCACCATGGCCGTTCGCTCTATGACAACAACCAAGCGGTGTATGAGCTGCTGCGCTATGGCGTGTCCCTGAAGACGCAGGCCGGCGAGGTGAACGAGACGGTTCATCTCATCGACTGGCGCGAGCCGGAGAAGAACCATTTCGCCCTGGCCGAGGAAGTGACCCTGCATGGCCAGCACGAACGCCGGCCGGACATCGTGCTCTACCTCAACGGCATCGCCATCGCCGTGCTGGAACTGAAGAACAGCCGGACCAGCATCGGCGACGGCATCCGCCAGAGCCTGTCCAACCAGCAGCCAGAGTTCAACGCCTGGTTCTTCAGCACGGTGCAGCTGATCTTCGCCGGCAACGATTCCGAGGGGCTGCAATACGGCACCATCGGCACGCCGGAGAAATACTTCCTGCGCTGGAAGGAGGACGAGGCCGACGACCGCCGCTTCAAGCTGGACAAGTACCTGCTGAAGATGTGCGCCAAGGACCGGCTGATCGAGCTGCTGCGTGACTTCGTGCTGTTCGACGGCGGCACCAAGAAGCTGCCGCGGGTGCATCAGTACTTCGGCATCAAGGCGGCGCAGGCGCACGTCCGGCAGCGGCGAGGCGGCATCATCTGGCACACCCAGGGCACGGGCAAGAGCATCGTGATGGTCTTGCTGGCCCGCTGGATCCTGGAGAACTACGCCGACGCACGGGTGGTGGTCATCACCGACCGGGACGAGCTGGACAAGCAGATCGAGGGCGTGTTCAGCGAGAGGGGCGAAACCATCTACCGCACCCACAGCGGCCGCGACCTGATGCGGCAACTGGGCCAGGCCACGCCGCGCCTGCTGTGCTCGCTGGTGCACAAGTTCGGGCTGGACGCGCGGGGCCGCAAGGAGCAGGAGTTCGAGGCCTTCATCAAGGAACTGGAATCGCAGCCGAGCCCGACCGTGGGCGAGGTCTGCGTGTTCGTGGACGAATGCCATCGCACCCAGAGCGGCCGGCTGCACCGGGTGATGAAGGCGATCATGCCCAGCGCGGTGTTCATCGGCTTCACCGGTACGCCGCTGTTGAAGCAGGACAAGGCCACCAGCCTGGAGGTGTTCGGCGGCTATATCCACACCTACAAGTTCAGCGAGGCGGTGGCGGACGAAGTGGTGCTGGACCTGGTGTACGAGGCCCGCGACATCGACCAGAAGCTGGGTTCCACGGACCAGATCGACCAGTGGTTCGAGACCAAGACCAAGGGGCTCAACGACTGGCAGAAGGATGAGTTGAAGAAGCAGTGGGGCACCATGCAGAGCGTGCTGAGTTCCAGGGCACGCATGGACCGGGTGGTGTCCGACATCATCTTCGACTTCGCGGTCAAGCCGCGCCTGTCTTCCGAACGCGGTAATGCGATCCTGGTCGCCTCCAGCATCTACGAGGCGTGCAAGTATTTCGTCCTGTTCCAGAAGACCGTGTTCAAGGATCGCTGCGCCGTCGTGACGTCCTACGACCCGAAGGCAGGCGATGTGACGCTGGAGGAGGTCGGGGCCAACACCGAAACGGACAAGCAGTTCATCTACAACACCTATACTGAGTTGTTGAAGGACGTGGTGCCTGCGCCCGGCATGACCAAGACCGAAACCTACGAAGAAAAGGTCAAGGCGCTGTTCGTCAAGGAACCGGCCCGGATGAAGCTCCTGGTCGTGGTGGACAAGCTGCTGACGGGCTTCGATGCGCCGCCATGCACTTATTTGTATATCGACAAGTCGATGCAGGACCACGGCCTGTTCCAGGCCATCTGCCGCACCAACCGGCTCGACGGCGACGACAAGGATTTCGGCTACGTCGTCGATTACAAGGACTTGTTCAAGAAGGTGGAGAACGCCATCGCGGTCTATACGTCAGAACTGGACCACAGCGCCGGCGGCGCCGATCCGGAAGTGATGGTGCAGGACCGGCTGAAATTGGGCCGTGAACGGCTGGACGCTGCGATCGAGGCGCTGGCCCTGCTCTGCGAGCCGGTGGAACCCCCCAAGACCGCGCTGGAGCACATCCACTATTTCTGCGGCAACACCGAGATCGCGGCCGATCTGGCGGAACGCGAGCCGCGCCGGGTGGCACTCTACAAGGGCGTGGTGGGGTTGATCCGCGCCTACGCCAACATTGCCGACGACCTGGCTTCCGCCGGTTACGGCACGGAGGATATCGAGCGCATCAAGGCCTTGCAGAAGCATTACCTCGACCTGCGCGAGATCATCCGCAAGGCGGCGGGCGAGACGCTGGACCTCAAGCCTTTTGAAGCCGACATGCGCCACCTGATCGACACCTACATCGAGGCGGCAGCACCGCGCAAGATTTCGCCTTTCGACAACATTGGTCTGCTCGATCTGATCGTGAAGACAGGCATCGCGAATGCCATCGCCAACCAGTTGGGCGCCCTCAAGGGCAACCACGATGCGATCGCAGAGACGGTCGAGAACAACGTCCGCAGCAAGATCATGAAGGAGCAGCTGACCGATCCGGCCTACTACGAGAAGATGTCGGCCCTGTTGGACGAAATCATCCGGCTGCGCAAGGAAAAGGCCATCGAGTACGAGGAATACCTCAAGCGCATCGCCAATCTTGCGAGCCAGGTGCAATCCGGCATGGCGCCGGATGCGCCGAAGCAATTGGATACGCCTGGAAAGGTGGCGCTGTACAACAACCTGAAGGGCCAAGTCGTGGCAAGCCGCGCCACCGAACGGCCAGCGTCCTATGGCGACATGGATCCGGCGCTCGACCTGGCGCTGCAGATTGACGCGGCGGTCAAACGGAAGCGTCCCGCGGACTGGCGAGGCATGGTGGCGAAGGAGCGGATCGTCAAGCAGGCGATGTACGAGGTGCTCAAGGACATCGACGAAGTGAACCGCCTTTTCCCGATCATCTTCGCCCAGAAGGAATACTGACGGTGCCGCAAATCGATGTCGGTGACCTGAGGATCGAGGTGGTCAGGAAGGACATCAAGAACCTCCATCTGTCGGTGCTGCCGCCCGAGGGCCAGGTTCGCATCGCAGCGCCCAGAAACATGAACCTGGATGCAATCCGGATTTTCGCCATCTCCAAGCTTACCTGGATTCGGACCCGGCAGCGCCGCATGCGGGCGCAGGATCGCGAGACGCCGCGTCAGTATGTCGACCGCGAAAGCCATTATGTGTGGGGACGACGTTATTTGCTCCAGCGGGTGGAGCGGGAGGCTTCCCCCGTGGTGGAAATCAGGCCTGGCAGGCTGATACTGCAAGTGCGCCCGGGTACGGGCGAAGCACGTTGCCAGGAAATCCTTGAAGCCTGGTATCGCGGCCAGATTCGTGCTGTGGTGCCCGACCTGATCGCGAAATGGGAGCCGGTCATGAACGTGAAGGTCGGCCGGGTGTTCGTACAACGCATGCGAACCCGCTGGGGCGGCTGCAACCCGGCGACAGGGGTGGTCCGGCTCAACACAGACCTAGCCAAGAAGCCGATCGAATGCCTTGAATACATCGTGGTGCACGAGATGGTCCACATGCTCGAACCGACCCACAACGCCCGGTTCACGTCGCTGATGGACCTTTTCCTGCCGATTTGGCAACAGCATCGCAAGCGGCTCAACGCACTGCCGGTACGACATGAGGAGTGGGGGTACTAGGGCTTGCGTCGCGGACGGTTCAAAGGGGGTAGAGTAGAGGACAGGCTCTCGCCTGCCCTCCCTCATCAAACCGTACGTGCGGTTCTCCCGCATACGGCTTTCCGATGTTCTTCATGCCGAGGCATGCGCCGATTTCCAGCCAGCCTCCATGGGGGGTTTATATAGCCCGTAGCGTTCATACAGGTCTCGACGCGGGAACCTCACGAGCCCCACCTTCCGATTCCTGATCTGGTGTCGCTTCCGCAAGTGAGTACGCAGTCGGTCTTCCGCGTGGTTCCTGACCTTGCTCATCATGTCGCTGGAATTCCGGTAGTGGAAATAGTTCACCCAGCCTCTCAGGCTGCGGTTCACGTTCGCCACCAGGTCCCCCAACGGGATGCAGGTCAGTTCCCGTTGCGTCAGTTCCGTCAGTCGCGCCTTGATTTTCTTCACAGCCTTGTCCGACGGTCGCACGTTCGAGTACGGTTTGCCCGACTTCGCCCCCAGACTCATCTGGATCGTGAAACCCAGAAAGTCGAAGCCCGCTTCACGGGCGTCCACGGTGTGCGTCTTGGTCTCGTTGAGGCTGAGACCCAGGCGTTCCAGTACGTGGCGTACCGCGTTCAGCGGTTCTTCCACACCCTTCCAGCACAGCACCACGAAGTCGTCCGCATAGCGGACGACTTCACCGGCGCCACGCTTAGCCCAGGCCCGGTCGAAGGCGTGCAGGTAGATGTTGGCCAGCAGCGGGGAGATCACCCCACCCTGAGGCGTCCCGGGTCGAAAACCTGGGCCGTCTACAGGCGTTGGAACATAGGCTGGATGCGATTCCCGAGCCCGATGTGGACGCCGACGCGCAGCGGGTACTGGAGCAGCGGATCGCGCAGATGCGGGAAGTGATCGGCGCAGCGCTGCAGCCCGCCTATCCCG
>JBJKSP010000265.1:0-2775 GCA_046703865.1 Thiobacillaceae bacterium | reverse complement strand
CCTGGCCACCACCCAGGCGGTGGTCAAGAGGCTCAACGGCGATATCCCGGCGGGGCTGACGCCCAATCTGAGGACGGTGTCCACCATGCAGGAGGCGGCTGACTACGTGGGTATCATAAGCACCGCGGTCCAGCGCCAGCAGACCGAGCGGGATACGGCCAACACCAATTTCGAGGCCAGCTTCATCTTCGGCGGCCAGATCGACGGCCTGCCCCCCGAAATCTTCATGGTCTATCCCCAGGGCAACTACATCCACGAGTCCGCCGAACACCCATTCCTGCAGATTGGCGAGGTCAAGTACGGCAAACCCATCCTGGACCGGGTCATCCGCCGTGACCTGACCCTGGGCCGGGCCGCCCGGGTCGCCCTGGTATCCATGAACTCCACCATCCGCAGCAACGTGACCGTGGGCCCCCCGGTGGATCTCCTCATTTACGAACGGAGCAGCCTGACCCCGGGGCGCCGCCTGACCCTGACCGAGGACGATGAGTTTTCCCGCCAGATCTCGGACTGCTGGAACCGGGGCCTGCTCATGGCCCTGGAGATCCTGCCCCGCTTCCCCTGGGAAGAGGAAGAGGCCGAATCGCAAGCGGAAGAAGGCCGCGTCTACAACTTCCCCGCCGTGAATCCCGAGCCCTGAGCCGTTCGTTCTGCCCCGTCTTGGGGCACGGGCCGCCGCCGCCGCCTTGACGCGGTGCACAGACGCTTCAAGTCCTATCCTGAACGCCCTTATTGTCAGCCATTGCTAGCCGAACCTGCGGGCATGAAGATTGCTCGCTGATGTAGGCGTGCCCAACGATCCCCCAGCCCCATGTCCATCCATATCGCCATACGCCATACCACCCATTACCGCTACGAGCGCCCCATTGCCCTGAGCCCCCATGTGGTGCGCCTGCGCCCCGCCCCCCACAGCCGCACCCCCATCGTCTCCTACAGCCTGAAGATCCGGCCGGAGAAGCACTTCATCAACTGGCAGCAGGACCCCTTCGGCAATTGGCTGGCGCGGCTGGTGTTCCTGGAAAAGACCCGGGAACTGCTGGTGGACGTGGAGGTGATCGCCGACATGACGGTGATCAACCCCTTCGACTTCTTCGCCGAGGAATATGCCGAGCACTGGCCATTCGCCTATCCCGAGGCCCTGAAGAAGGAACTGGCTCCCTACCTGGAGGCGGAAGAGGCAGGCCCCCTTCTGGACGCCTATCTCGGTGGCATCGACCGCAGCCGCAAGAAGACCGTGGACTTCCTGGTGGAGGTGAACCGGGCCCTGCAAAAGGTCATCGGCTACACCATCCGCATGGAACCGGGAGTACAGAGCTGCGAGCAGACACTCGACAAGGCGATCGGATCCTGCCGGGACACCGGCTGGCTGCTGGTGCAGATCCTGCGCCATCTGGGCCTGGCCGCCCGTTTCGTGTCCGGCTACCTGGTGCAGCTCACCCCGGACGAAAAGTCCCTGGACGGTCCCTCGGGCCCGGCGCACGACTTCACCGACCTGCATGCCTGGGCCGAGGTCTACCTGCCCGGTGCAGGCTGGGTCGGTCTGGATCCCACCTCGGGGCTGTTCGCCGGCGAGGGGCACATCCCCCTGGCCTGCACCCCGCACCCCACCAGCGCCGCACCCATCGAAGGATCGGCCGAGAAGTGCGAGGTGGACTTCAGCTTCGTCAACACCGTTACCCGTTTCCGGGAGGACCCCCGGGTCACCAAGCCCTACACCGAGGAGCAGTGGGCCCACATCCAGGCCCTGGGGCGCCTGGTGGACGAGCGACTGACCCAGATGGACGTGCGCCTGACCCAGGGAGGGGAGCCCACTTTCGTCTCCATCGACGACATGGATGCCCCGGAATGGACTATCGCCGCCCTGGGCGAGCACAAGCGGGAGCGGGCCGAAGTGCTGGTGCGGCGGCTCAAGGAGCGCTTCTCCGTGGGTGCCCTGCTGCACACGGCCCAGGGCAAGTGGTATCCGGGCGAGCCCCTGCCCCGCTGGGCCCTGGGGGTGTTCTGGCGCAAGGACGGGGTGCCCGTCTGGCGGGACGACCGGTGGCTCGCCGAGGCCCACCGGGACTACGGCCACGGCGTGGAAGACGCCCGCCGCTTCGCCGAAACCCTGACCCGGCACCTGGGTCTGTCGGAACGCTACGTCATGCCCGCCTACGAAGACGCCCTGCACTACCTGGCCCAGGAGGCCGAGGTGCCGGCGAACCTGGACCCGGGCCGGGCCAACCTCAAGGATGACCTGGAGCGGCGCACCCTGGCCGAGATCCTGTCCCGCGGCCTGGATACGCCCGCGGGCTACGTCCTGCCCATCGCCTGGGACTGGGGCACCGGCACCTGGCGCTCAGCCCCCTGGGAGCTGCGCCGTTCCCGCCTCTACCTGGTGCCGGGCAACTCCCCCCTGGGCCTGAGGCTGCCCCTGCAATCCCTGCCCTGGGTGGATGAAGACGAGCGGGAACTGGAGGCCGAGGCCGATCCCTTCGCACCCCAGCCGCCCCTGGCGGATTTCCACGGTGAGGTGGCCGCCCGCTACAGCCACGTCGACCAAGCCCCCAAATGGCACCCGGAAGTGCGCCAGCAGCCCGCCGCCGACCGCCGCCGTGTACCCGTGGAGGTTCCCCATACCGCCCTGTGCTTGGAGGTCCGGGGCGGATGCCTGCACGTCTTCCTGCCGCCACTGCACCGGGTGGAGCACGCCCTGGAACTGATCGCCGCCGTGGAGCATACCGCCGCGGCCCTGGGTCTCCCGGTGGTAGTGGAGGGCTACCCGCCCCCCGGCGA
>JBJKSP010000264.1:0-2796 GCA_046703865.1 Thiobacillaceae bacterium | reverse complement strand
CACCAGGGCATCCACTTCCCCCGCCGCTACCATCTGCCGCATCAGCGCCAGCGTCTCGGGGGCGATGTGAAAACCACGGGGAATAAACCGCGCCGCAAAGCGCGCCACGCGCAGGATTCGCACCGGGTCCTCAGTGAACGCCGGTGACACGTGACGCAACACCCGCCGATCCAGGTCCTGCGCCCCGCCGAACGGATCGATCAACTGCCCATCGCGGCCCTCAGCCATGGCATTGATGGTCAGATCGCGGCGGCGCAGATCCTCTTCCAGGGTGACATCGGGGGCGGCGTGGACAGTAAAGCCCTTGTAGCCCGGGGCGACCTTGCGCTCGGTGCGCGCCAGGGCGTATTCCTCGTGGGTCTGCGGATGCAGAAACACGGGAAAATCCTTGCCCACCTGCTGAAACCCCTTGGCCAGCATCTGCTCCGGCGTGGCGCCCACCACCACCCAATCGGTGTCCACCACCGCCAGTCCCAGGCGCCCGTCCCGCACCGCACCGCCGACTTTGTAGATCTCCATGGTGAACCCCGTTCAGGAAAGAGCCGCCGTCCGCGTCTATGGCCCGGTCACAGGGGCCGTAAGTCGCAGGTCGGGAAAACGCTGGAATGGGATTTCGACCCGCGACCTGCGGCCATTTTATTCCTGTCGCCCGGCCCGGCGATAGGCATGATAACGTTGAGCGCGTTCGTTGAGATGCCCCAGGAAATAGGGAACCGTCGCTTCCACGGCGGTGGGCGTCAACTCGAACACGGCCGGAAACATTCCGCCGCAGGTACCACCGGCCCGCATGGACAGGTAGTTGTCATAGGTCAGCGGCTGCCCCGGTGCATAGGTCAGGAGCCGCGCCTGCAGGCGTGACAATTTGTCCCCCAGCCCCACGATGAGCGTGCGCCGTCCGATGACCTGGGCGGTATATTCCACCAATTGGCGCAGCGTATAAGGACGCGGGCCGCACAGCTCATAGCGCTGGCCGAAGGCATGGCGGTTCAACAAGGCGCGGGTAAACGCCTGCGCCACGTCCTCCACGAAAATCGGCGCATAAGGTGTCTCGGGACAGGCCAGGGGCAGCATCAACGGCACCCGCCTCAACAGCCGCGCGAAGCGATTGAAAAAGTGATCCCCGGGACCGAAGATTATCGACGGCCTGAAGCTGGTGACGTGGATGCCGTACTGGGCCGCACCGTGTGCAATGTCCTCGCCCTCGCCCTTGCTGCGCAGGTACTCACTGGGTCCCGCCGCGGCATCGGCATGCAATGCGCTCATGTGGAGCAGGCGGCTGACGCCGTTGTGCCGACACGCCTGCACGATATGCCGCGACAGCGCCACATGGACCGCTTCGAATGTCTCGCCGCGGCGCTTGCGCTGGTTGAGGATGCCCACCAGATTGATCACCGCGTCGCACCCGGTGAAGTGCTCGTCCAGTACACCGGGGGCGTGCACATCGGCCTCGATGACCTCCACCCGGGGCAGGACCAGGATGTTACGGTGGCGCTCCCGGTGGCGCGCCAAGACCTTAACGGCGTGGCCCGCTTCCGCGAGGTAATGGATCAGGTGGAAGCCGACAAACCCCGTGCCGCCCAGCAGGCATATCTTGTAAGTTCTTGTCATGACCTCAACCACCCCCTCCACTCGCCGAACGCGCTTCGCTCGCGGACACTGGCCGCAACCCTACCTGGTATATGGATTGCAGATAACGAGCCAGGCCGCCTACGGCAAATGGGAAAATATACCACCCCCAACAACGTTATACTAATGACGACACACTAATGCGGAAGGAGTACGCCATGGGCTTCAAATCCATCAACCCCGCCGACGGCACCCTGCTCAAGGAGTTCGACCCGTGGACCCCGTCCCAGATCGAAGACGCCCTGCAAGGTGCGTCCATGGCCACGCCGGGGTGGTCGGCCACGGCGTTGGCGGAACGCTGCCGGCTCATGGGTAATACGGCTCAGGTGTTGCGCAACAATCAGGAAAAATTGGCGCGCACCATCACCCAGGAGATGGGTAAACTCATCAAGGAGGCCCGCGGCGAGATCGAGAAGTGCGCCTGGGTCTGTGAGTACTACGCCGAACACGGCCCGCGCTTCCTCGCCGACGAACTTATCGAGACCGACGCGTCCCGCAGTCTGGTGGCCTATCAACCCCTGGGCACCGTGCTCGCCGTCATGCCGTGGAACTTCCCGTTCTGGCAGGTGTTTCGCTTTGCCGCCCCGGCCCTGGTGGGCGGCAACACCGGCGTCCTGAAGCACGCCGCCAATGTCCCCCAGTGTGCCCTGGCCATCGAGCAGGTATTCCGCGAGGCGGGGTTTCCTGCGGGGGTCTTCCGCACGCTGCTCATCGGCTCCGACCAGGTTCAGAAGGTGATCGAGGACCCGCGCATCCATGCCGTGACCATTACCGGCAGCGAGGCCGCCGGGCGCAAGGTGGCCGCGGCCGCCGGCGCCAGTTTGAAAAAGTCGGTGTTGGAGCTGGGCGGCTCGGACGCCTTCATCGTCCTGGAAGACGCCGACCTGGACGAGGCGGTGAAAAGCGCCGCGGCGTCACGCTTTCTCAACAGCGGCCAGAGCTGCATCGCCGCCAAACGCTTCATCGTCGTGGAGGGCATCGCCGCGGATTTCCTGGCCCGGTTCAAACAGGCGGTGGAGGCCCTGCACACTGGCGACCCCATGGACGAGGCCACGACCCTGGCCCCCATGGCCCGCCACGACCTGCGTGATGAACTGCATCACCAGGTGGCGGCCAGCATCGGCGAGGGGGCATCGCCGGTCACCGGCTGCGAACCGGTCCCCGGTCCCG
>JBJKSP010000263.1:0-5298 GCA_046703865.1 Thiobacillaceae bacterium | reverse complement strand
CCAAATGGGAAAGCGGGTTATAGCAGGGCTGGGTATGAGGGCCGGTCAGATCCACCGCTACCAGGTCGGCCTGCTTGCCCGGTTCCAGGCTGCCGATCCAGTCGGCCAGGCCCAGGGCGCGGGCGCCGCCCAGGGTGGCCATACGCAGGGCCGCGCAGGCGGGCACCGCATTGGCCTTTTCCGACACGCCCTTGGCCAGCAGGGCCGCCAGACGCATCTCTTCCCAGAGGTCCATCCGATTGTTGCTGGCGGGACCGTCCGTGCCCAGCCCCAGGTTGACCCCCGCCGCCATCAATTCGGTCACGGGGGCAAAGCCGCTGGCCAGCTTGAGGTTGGAGGACGGGCAATGGGCCACGTGGCAGCCCTGTTCGGCCAGGAGGGCGATCTCCTCCTCCTCCAGATGGACGGCGTGCACGGCGATCAGGCCCGGCGAAAGCAGGCCCAGGTTGTGCAGACGTGCCAGCGGGCGCAGGCCATGGGTCTGGACGCTCCGGGACACCTCGTCCCTCGTCTCGTGCAGGTGGATGTGGATGGGCAATTCCAGTTGCTCGGCAAACACGAGGACCTTTTCCAGGGTCCTGTCGCTGGTGGAGTAGGGGGCGTGGGGGGCGAGGCAGAAATGGGCCAAGGGGTGGCCCTTGTAGCGGTCGCGCGTGGCCATGCCCTGGTTGAGATAACCGTCCGGGTCCGCCGCGTAGGCGGTGGGGAAATCGATGACGATGAGCCCCGCAGCGATGCGCATGCCGGCCTCGATGGCCGCCTCCAGCGCCGCTTCCGGAAAGAAGTACATGTCGTTGAAACAGGTCACCCCGCCGCGGAGCATCTCCAGGCAGGCCAGACGTGTGCCTACACGTACGAATTCCGGTGAGACCCATCGTGCCTCCGCCGGCCAGATGTGCTTCTGGAGCCAGTCCATGAGGGGAAGATCATCGGCGTAGCCCCGCAGAAGCGTCATCGCCCCATGGGTATGGAGGTTGACCAGGCCAGGGATGAGGGCATGGCCGGGCAGGCTGAGGTGTTGGGCCGGCTTGTAGCGCTTTTCAGCCGCCTCCACCGGAACCAGATCGAGGATCACTCCGTCCCGGACCACGAGGGCGTGCTCGGTCAGCACCGCTCCCTCCGGCTCGACGGGGATGATCCAGCCGGCATCGATGCGCAAATCCACCTCTGCGGTCTGCAAGGGGGTCAGAGTATCCATCGGCGGCATGCTAGCGGCCCGCCGACGGACTCACAAGCGGGTGCTATATGTGAAGACACCACATGTGCGGAATGGAGGAGGTCAAGATGACGACGGAGTATTTCCCGGTCCCTTTGGGGACCTTCGACGAAGACGGGTTTTTCCGTGCCGGTGAGGCTTGGGACGAGGAGATCGCCCGCCGTGTCGCGGCCCAGGACGGTCTGGGAGAACTGAATGACAGACAGCTGGCGGTGGTACGCCAGTTGCGCAAAAGCGTTCAGGACAGGGGCGGGTTTCCGGCACTGCACCACGTTTGTCATTTGGGCGGTGAGGAACCGGATTGCATGACCCGGCTGTTCCCCAGCGCCCGGGAGGCCTGGCGGATCGCAGGCCTGCCCAATCCGGGCGAGGAGGCCAAAGCCTATCTCTGACACCGGGCATCCCACCGGGGGGCCGGCCAGATGCCGGCCCCTTTGTTTTCCGGGTCGATGCCAGGTACATGGTAGAATTTTCCGCCTTTTTCCATACACATAACCACACCTAACCCCTCATGGAATCATTCGCCAAGGAAACCCTGCCCGTCAGCCTCGAAGAAGAAATGCGCCGCTCCTATCTGGACTACGCCATGAGCGTGATCGTGGGACGGGCGCTGCCGGACGTGAGGGATGGCCTAAAGCCCGTGCATCGGCGGGTGCTTTTTGCCATGCACGAACTGGGCAATGACTGGAACAAAGCCTATAAGAAGTCCGCCCGCATCGTGGGTGACGTGATCGGTAAGTACCACCCCCATGGCGATACGGCGGTCTACGACACCATCGTGCGCATGGCCCAGGGTTTCTCCCTCAGATATCCCCTCGTCGACGGCCAGGGCAATTTCGGTTCCGTGGATGGGGACAACGCCGCCGCCATGCGTTACACCGAGGTCCGCATGGCGAAGATCGCCCAGGAACTCCTGGCCGACATCGACAAGGAGACGGTGGACTTCGGCCCCAACTACGACGGCTCGGAACGGGAACCCCTGATCCTGCCGGCCAAGATACCGAACCTGCTCATCAACGGCTCGGCCGGCATCGCCGTGGGCATGGCCACCAACATCCCGCCCCACAACCTCAACGAGATCATCGAGGCCTGCCTGGCCCTGCTTCGCGATCCCCTGATCGAGCTGGATGAGCTCATCGAACGGGTGCCCGCACCGGACTTCCCGACGGCGGGCATCATCTACGGCCTTTCCGGGGTGAAGGACGGCTACCGCACCGGACGCGGGCGGGTGGTGATGCGGGCCAAGTGCCATTTCGAGGACATCGAGAAGGGCGGTGGACGCCAGGCCATCATCGTGGACGAACTGCCCTATCAGGTGAACAAGGCCAACCTGTGCGCCAAAATCGGCGAACTTGTGCGCGAGAAGACCATCGAGGGCATCACCGAGATCCGCGACGAATCGGACAAGTCAGGCATGCGGGTGGTGATCGAGCTCAGGCGGGGTGAGATGCCCGAGGTGATCCTGAACAATCTGTACAAGCACACCCAGATGCAGGACACCTTCGGCATGAACATGGTGGCCCTGGTGGACGGGCAGCCGCGCCTGCTGAATCTGAAGCAGATGCTGGAGGCCTTTCTGCGCCACCGGCGCGAGGTCATCACCCGGCGCACCCAATTCGAGCTCAGGAAGGCCAGGGAGCGTGGGCACGTCCTGGAAGGCCTGGCGGTGGCCCTGGCCAACGTCGACGAGATCATCGCCCTGATCAAGGCCTCCGCCACCCCCGCCGAGGCCAAGGTCGGGCTGATGGGCAAGCCGTGGCGTTCCAGCCTCGTGGAAGAGATGCTCAGCCGCAGCGAAGGCGAGTTGTCCGCCGCCGGAGCGGGTGCCTTCCGCCCGGCGGACCTGGCCCCGGAGTTCGGTCTGGCGGCAGACGGTTACCACCTTTCCGATGCTCAGGCCCAGGCCATCCTGGATCTACGCCTGCAACGCCTGACCGGGCTTGAGCAGGACAAGATCCTCACCGAATACCGGGAGGTCATGTCACGCATCGCCGATCTTCTGGACATCCTGGACAAACCGGAGCGGGTGACCCAGATCATCTCGGAGGAACTGACCACCATCCGGAACCAGTTCGGCGACAAGCGCCGCAGCGAGATCGTGGCCGAAGCACAGAGCTTTTCCCTGGAGGACCTCATCACCCCCGAGGACGTGGTGGTGACCTTGTCCCACACCGGCTACATCAAGGCCCAGCCCCTGGACGAATACCGTACCCAGAAGCGGGGGGGACGCGGCAAACAGGCGACCGCGACCAAGGAGGAAGACTTCATCGAACGCCTCTTCATCGCCAATACCCACGACTACATCCTGTGCTTCAGCACCCGCGGCCGGATGTATTGGCTCAAGGTCTACGAGGTCCCCCAGGGCAGTCGGGCGAGCCGTGGCAAGCCCATCGTCACTCTGCTCCGGGTGGAGGAGGGCGAGAAGATCACCGCCATCCTGCCGGTCAAGGAGTTTGCGGAGAACCGCTACGTGTTCATGGCCACCGCCAACGGCACGGTCAAGAAGACGCCGCTCTCGGAGTTCTCCCGCCCCAGACCCTCCGGCATCATCGCCGTGAGCCTGGACGAGAAGGACCACCTGATCGGCGTGGCCATGACCGACGGCCAGCACGACGTCATGCTGTTTTCAGACGAGGGCAAGGCCAACCGTTTCGACGAGAACGACGTGCGCCCCATGGGTCGCAATGCCCGGGGCGTGCGTGGCATGAAACTGTCCAAGGACGCCAGGGTCATCTCCCTCCTGGTGGCCGAGAACGAGCAGCAGGCCGTGCTCACCGCGACTGAGAACGGCTACGGCAAGCGTACGCCCATCACCGAATACACCCGTCATAACCGGGGCGGCCAAGGCCTGATCGCCATCCAGACCACCAAGCGCAATGGTAAGGTGGTGGCGGCCACGCTGGTGGAACCCGACGACGAGATCATGCTCATCACCATGGGCGGGGTCCTGATCCGCACCAGGGTGAAGGAAATACGGGCACTTGGACGGTCCACTCAGGGGGTGACCCTGATCCACCTGGGCAACGGAGAGAAGCTCACCGGATTGCAGCGCGTCGCAGAAAGCGAAGAAGATTGACTTCAGGCACCGCCAACGGTCGGTACCTGAACTCGGCAAAACCCGCTTGGAGGAATCACCGCGATGACCACCGCCCTCATCGTCCTTGGCCTGATATCGCTGTTTTTCATCTACGGCGTGTTCGTCTACAACGGTTTGGTCCAGATCAAGCACAACGTCAGTAAGGCCTGGTCCAACATCGATGTCCTCCTGAAACAACGCCACGACGAGTTGCCCAAGCTGATCGAGACCTGTAGGCAATTCAAGGAGTTCGAACAAACCACCCTCCAGCGGGTGATGGAAGCCAGGAACCGCGTGCACCAGGCCCGGGAGTCCCAGGATATCTCGACCCTGGGCACGGCCGAGTCCGATCTCAGACGCGGACTGGGACAGATATTCGCGGTGGCCGAGGCCTACCCTGATCTCAAGAGCGACCAAAGATTCGGCGAAGTGATGACCCGCATCACCCATCTGGAAGACGCCATTGCAGACCGGCGGGAGCTCTACAACGAAAGCGTCAACATCAACAACGTCCGCATCGAGCAGTTCCCCGACGCCATCGTCGCGGGTATGTTCGATTTTCCCAGGCGTCCCTTGTTGTCTTTTGACGGTGAGGACCGCAAGGATGTGGACGTGAAGGCCCTGTTCGGCTGAGTGCGGTCGTGTTAGAGGTCTTGCGCCGGGAACGGTTGCCCTGGCTCCTCACCGCCGGGCAGGCAGGTCTGCTGGTTCTGGGTTTCGCCCTACAGACCAGGTCGGCGTGGCTGGCCTGCCTGTTAGCCTGCCTGGGGCTCGGCCTATGGGGTTGGCTCAGGGCACTGAACATCAGCCGTGCCATCCGTGACACCCCCACTTCTCGCATCTCTTCCGCCGCCCAAGGTTATGTGGAACTCAACGGTATCCCCGGGCCCCTGCCCGACACTGCCCTGGTCAGTCCTGTCACGTCTCTGCCTTGCCTGTGGTACAGCTACAGGGCCGAACGTCGCGTCGGAGACAAATGGGTCCACGAGGAGGACGGACGGAGCGA
>JBJKSP010000262.1:0-7622 GCA_046703865.1 Thiobacillaceae bacterium | reverse complement strand
TACCTGGACAAGTTCGAACCGGGACTGGGCGGGATGCACTTCGATGCCTGGGAACGCAGCTTCGCCGTCAACACCCTGGGCCCGGCCCGGGTCACCGAGGCCTTCCTGGACAACCTGTCCCGCAGCGAACGGAAGCTGGTGGTGGCCATCACCAGCCACATGGGCTCCATCGCCGAGATCAGCGCGCCGGGGGCCTATGCCTACCGGGCCAGCAAGGCGGCCCTGAACGCGGTCATGAAGGGCCTGTCCCTGGAGCTGAAGGCGCGCGGCATCGGCGTGCTCCTGCTGCACCCCGGCTGGGTGCAGACGCGCATGGGCGGGCCCGACGCGCCCCTGAGCCCGGACCGGAGCGTGGCCGGCATGCGGGAACTGGTGGAGGGCTTCAGCCTGGACCGGACCGGCAGCTTCCTACGCTACAACGGCAGCCTCATCCCCTGGTGAGCCCACCGGCAGCCGCCCGGATCGGAAGGCGGTGTCCAGTTCGGCGCGCAGCTCCTGCTCCCGTTCCCGGTAGATGGGCGAGAAGTGGAAGGGCTGGACCGCTCTGACCC
Source organism: Thiobacillaceae bacterium (assembly GCA_046703865.1). Lineage (GTDB taxonomy): Bacteria > Pseudomonadota > Gammaproteobacteria > Burkholderiales > Thiobacillaceae > JBJKSP01. The sequence continues at coordinate 7,071 of JBJKSP010000262.1, read as the reverse complement.
CGGCCCGATGGGCCAACCAGCCGGCCTGGGCGGCGGTGAGATGGCACTTCTCAGCGGCCCGGGGTGCGAGATCGTGGGTAAACACCGCCTCGATGAACAGCAGGTCAGCGTCCCGGGCCAGATCGATGACGTGCCGGGCATTGCGCTCGTGGAACACCGCGTCGGTGACGTAGGCCAGTTTGGTCCCGGGCACGATGCGCACCACGTCTGCCAGCAACTCACCCAAGGGCAGATTGGCGCTGCCGCCCCCGACCCGGGGCGCCTGGATGGGGGTATCCGGTGCCAGGTCTGCCAGGGCGGCCCGCTTCAGAGTCTGGAGCCAGGGCCCCACGGCCAGACCGCGTTCCGCCAGGCGGTTTTTCCAGATGTTCACGTGGCGGGATTCCTCCAGGGCGAAGGCCAGGCTGGGGGTGCGGTGGTCCAGGAAGACGCTGCGCACACGGAAGCCGTGTTCCTCCAGCAGCACGCCGTCCCCGACGTGCACCGTCTCTTCGGCCTCCTTCAGGAAGGCCCGCCGGCAGTGGAACCAGGCCCGCCGCCCGGTGCCGGCCGGGTCGACCTCGGTAACCACCAGGGTGAGGTCGGTGTCGTAGCTCCTCACCAGGTTCCAGGTATAGGCCGAGAGCTTGTGCTCCACCTGCTTCAGGAATCCCGGCGGCCCGTACAGCCGGACCCTGTGCTCCCGCCCCAGGCTGATGCGCAGCCACCAGTCGAAGCCCATGAAATGGTCCATGTGGCAGTGGGACACGAAGATGTCCGAGATGCGCAGCAGCTTGCGCGGCGGCAGGGTGCGCAGGTCGCCCAGGTCCAGCAGCAGGGCTCGCGGCTCGAACAGGAAGTCCACGAACACGGCCGGGTCGCCGAAGGGCTCGTTGACCAGGAAGGGATGGAAACTGGGGCGCATACTTCATGGTAGCTACACAGTGCGCTCGCCGGGAACTTGCATGCACCGGCGAAAAGCCCGAACAGGCCTGCCGACAACATCGGTCATGCAGACGGCGGAGCGAGAGCCTGATGGTGATGATCACAAGGATCTTCCATTTCGCGACGCCTCATGCGGCCTGATTCCTATCCGTCCTCTTCGCTTCAGCCTGGTACAGCATGGAATGCCTGATGTGACAAACCGGGCATAATGAGGTGCAGATAATTGCAATGGGCGTTGCCCCATCCGGCATGGTCCTGAGATGGGAAGCCCCTCGTCTAGAGGGGCGCCGACGCGTCATGGGAAATGGGCAGTTCAAGCGTGTTTCCTACGGAGCCAGACCAGGTTCAGGATGCCCAGCGCGGTGAGCGCCAGCACCCCGGGTTCTGGAACACGGGCGACATAGATGCCAGCCCAGCCTGCGTCTGCACTGGCCATGCTTGCATTGAGGGCAAGCCAGCCATTTCGGTAGCCGTCCCGTTCGATGCTCAGGGATGTAATGGGGAGCCCTGTTGCCAACGGGTCCAAGAGGGCCCCGTCCATGCCTAGTTCGGCAATCGTGAGGAGGTCGTCGTCGAATCGGAGGTAAAGGCCGGTACTTCCGTCAGTCCGGGTGCCGTTGAAAGCGGCATTCCAGCCGTCGGAGGCGATGAAGGACGTCGAACGCCAGCGCGCAGGCTCACTGTCTTCCTCGTCAGTAGTCCCGGAAATCTTGCCGGAAAAGTTCCAGTAGACGAAATCCAGATAGTCACTGCCGGTTTCAGCAATGAGGCGAGTTTCCAGGGTATCGACGTCGGTCACGAAGAAGCCCTGGTTGACCGCATCATCGAAGGTATACAGGCCATCACCCGGCGTGCCGCTGCCGGCGGTGGTTCCGTTGTCCTGGGCCTCGCAGAAGGCCCTGGTATTGTGGTTTTCGATGGATGCGCAATCAACCGTTACTTGTCGTGTTTCAGTGCCCCATGCACCCCAATAGGCGACATAGTGCCCGTCGAAGGAAAGGGCCTCGCCCAATTGGCTGAATGACATACCCGTGCCCGGGACGGACTGTCCAATGGAGACAATGGACGTGAGCGTGCTGGCAACGTTGGGGTCCTTGGAACCATCGAGCGTGGCCATGTAGATGCCACCTTTGGTGGGTGCGTCCTCATTGTCTACTCCGAGGAACACCACCTTGCCATCGGCCGCGCTGGGTGGGGCTGTGGAGCCGAAGTTCGTGTTGGTGCCTGGGATCAGGGTCTCGCTGTCAGCGATCAATTGCACGAAGGATTGCCCACCGTTGTCCAGGACGTTGCGGAAATACACGCCCGTCTCAGGGCTGCCCGTGCTGGGATCGGTCCAGTTGCCCTTGAATACGACGGTGTCGCCCCCGGTGGGGGAAGGCGACCCTGGAAACTGGTCGAATTTGGTCCCCGGCGTGGTATGGGGAACCTGGAAATAACCCAAGTCCGGATTGGAAGGGTAAGTCGCATTGCTGACATTGCCCAGGCTGCTCATCCCGGTCTGGAGTGGGCCACCGGGATTGGTATAAATCCCCGAAGTACCTGCTCGGGTGGTGATCGGCTCACCTGTGCCCTGGTCGGTCCCGATCTGATATTCCAGGACGGGATTGGACTGGCCGCGTGTGGCGATCATGTTCGAATTCGCGTCGATGCGCGGGAATGACGGAAACTCGTTGAACGTGGCCCCCGTGTTGTTGGGATCAGGCACTACGGAGCCGCGAGTCGTGACCGCATTGATCGGGTTGCCAGGACTCGACATGTCCCGGGTAAAGATACCCGTTGCCGGCTGGCCACCGGGTTGGCCGCCCTGGGAGCGGGCGCGGAAGACCACCAGCCCGGCATTGTTCACCGAGGGCTGGTTGTAGCTGTTGAAGTTCTTGTTCGTGCCCGGGATAACGTCGCCGTTGCTGACCACCGTCTGGAAGGCGGAAATGGGAGATGAATGGGCCTGACCTGCACACGTCACACCCACGCCCATTGCTGTGGCGAGGACCATGAGTCTGAGCAGGACTGTGGAATTTCGAAATCGTGTTTGCAGCATCGTCATGTTAAGCCTCGCTTGCTTGAAAGCATCGACGAACACGCTCCGTCACGGCTTTATTGACCGGTTGGTTGCACCCAGGTAAACCCCTAGCTGAGACACTTAGATGCATCGTTTATGCCAAATCCGTAATTTATTGATTACCGGATATCTTTATCTTAATTAGTGGCCAGATGGGTTCGGATGTGTAAAGAATGCTGACGCTTACAGCGCTTGCGCAAAGGTGGATTGGCAACAAATTTATGCCGATCTCCGCCAGTTGAAACAGCGTCAATAGACACGAAGCGATAAAGACAGGCTGTTGTAAGCTACGACAAGAGATGACTGCCATAATGCTGACACCCCGGCCTGGTGGTTTCGCCGGCGGCTGGGAGCCCTCTCCCGCGTGACGGTGCACCCTTCCGAATACGCATGCGACTGCCTCCCCTCGTTTCCGGCACTCTCCTGGGCCGCTACAAGCGCTTCCTGGCGGACGTGCGCCTGGACGACGGTGAGACTGTCACCGCCCACTGCCCCAATACGGGCTCCATGCTGGGGCTGAATATCTCCGGTAGCCGGGTGTGGCTGTCCCGGTCCGAAAATCCCAGGCGCAAGCTTGCTTACACCTGGGAATTGGTCGAGACGGCGGCCGGGGTGAGGGTGGGCATCCATACCGGCCGCGCCAACGGCCTGGTGGCCGAGGCGCTGGAGAACGGCCTGCTGCCGGAACTGGCCGGCCATACCGGTCTCATACGGGAGGCCCCTTTGTCCCCGCACAGCCGAACGGATTTCCTGCTGAAATTCCCGGACCGTGTCTGTTGGGTGGAGGTGAAGAGTGTCACGGCGGCCGCGGATCACGGCACGGGTTTTTTCCCCGACGCCGCCAGCGCCCGGGCCGTCAGGCATCTGCACGAACTGACGGCCAGGGTGGCGGCGGGGGAGCGGGCGGCCCTGGTGTTCTGCGTGCAGCGCGGCGACGTCTCGGAGGTACGGCCAGCCGACGACATCGATCCGGCCTTCGGCCACACCCTCCGGGTGTCGGGGGCGGCCGGGGTGGAGCTGTATGCCCTGGGGGCTCGGGTGGACACGGACGGGATACTTCTGGAGCGGCGATTGAGGGTGGAACTGGAGTGACAGAATCGGTGGAGGTCTGCCTGGACTGGCTCAGCGGGACGGCCCGGCATCGGGAGCGGCTCGTTCTGCCCGCGTCCGCCCTCCAGGCCCATGGCTCCCTGGCGGACACCCTGGAGCGACAGAGCGGCAAGGCGCAGACCGCGGTTGACCCCGGTCCCTGGATACGGCCCGCCGGGGAGCCGGAGGCCCTGTTGCCCCTCCAGTCCTTCCGGCTTCGCGCTGCCCCCGTCCCGGGGCGGTTCTATCCGCGCCTGGCCTTCACGGGCCTGGCCGCCGGACCCCGCGACCTGCGCCCCTGCCGGCTGACGGGCATGGACGGCGGACAGCTGCGCGTGGATCCCAACCATCCCCTGGCCGGATACCGGATCGGGGTGACCCTGAAACCGTCCACCCGGCATGCGGCGCCCACCCGTTTCGAGCAGCTCTTCGACGGCCCCGGCATGCAGGTCCCCCTCCCCCGGGCCGGGGCCGCCTACCTCCCGCCGGGGGCCTGCAGCCGCCAGGACGAGGCCAGCGATGCCTGTTTCTATACCGAGCCTAGATTCGTCCAGCACTTGGACAGCGCCTGCCGGGGCGAGATCGCAGCCCTCCACGGGCGCCTGCTCAAGCCTGGCCTGCGGGTGCTGGATCTCATGTCCAGCTGGGACTCCCACCTGCCGGAAACGGCCAGCGGCCTGGAGGTCACGGGCCTGGGCATGAACCGCGAGGAGCTGGAGGCCAATCCCCGCCTGAGTCGTCGCGTGGTGCACGACCTCAACCTGGAGCCCCGGCTGCCCTTCCCGGACGGGGCCTTCGACCTGGTGTTGTGCTCGGCCTCGGTGGAATACGTCACCCGGCCCCGTGCCGTTCTCGCCGAGGTGGCCCGGGTGCTGGGGCCGGGGGGCACATGCGTGGTGAGCTTTTCCGACCGCTGGTTCCCGCCCAAGGTGATCCGTGCCTGGACCGAACTGCACCCTTACGAGCGCCTGGGACTGGTCCTGTGGCTGTTGGCCGACGCGGGCTTCGCCGACCTGCATACCGAGACCCTGCGCGGCATCCGGCGCCCCGCGGACGACAAGTACGCCGCCCAGCGGGACTACAGCGACCCGCTGTTCGCCGTCTGGGGACGTCGGGAATAGTCACCCAATAACCCCCGCTTTTTGAAGACACGCCCTGCCGATGCGCATAAAGTTGATGCTCATGACCCTGCTGTTCACGGCCGCCGCCGCCGCGGCCCCGCGCCCCCTGATCCTGGTGGTGGAGGGGGTCAATCCCTACCGCATGCTGGGTCCCGGCCTAGCCGAGGTGACCGGGGGCGACCCGGCGCTGGAAACCGGCTATCTGGAGCGCTCGCTGCTGGTGCAGACCCTGGACCGGGCCTTGGGCGGCCAAGTCCGGCGTCTGGACTGGAGCGGCATCCCCACCGACTCCCAGGGGATGCGCAAGGCGGTGGGCGATCTGGAGGCGCAATTGCGGGGTGCCCGCAAGGCCGGCCGGCCGGTGTACCTGGTCACCCACTCCCTGGGCACGGTGATCGGCTATCTGGCCCTGGCCGGCACGGCAGTCCGGGACGCCGGCTATGTTCCCCGGGTGCGCGGCTTCATCACCCTGTCCTCCCCCCTGGGCCGTGTGCCCCTGCTCCTGTGGCTGGCCCAGTGGAACCCGGACCTGTCCCTGGCCGCCTTGGCCTCGCGGCTGGAACCGCCCCGGACCCTGGGGGTGGGGCACTGGATCAACGCCTACGTGCCCTGGGACCCCCTGGGTGGCCCGGTGGACGTCGCCGGCGTGGACAACCGCCCCCTGGCGACGGCGCCCCAAACTCCGGGTCTGCCGGACTTCATCGGCGCCCATACCCTGCCTTTCCGGGACCCGGTCCTGGCCGCCCATCTGGCAGGTGCCCTTGCCGAGGCGGCGGATACGTCTCCGTGACAGTGTCGCCGCGATCAGGTCGTCCCGAACGGATGGCCGGGATGGGTCCGGCTGAAGGCGGCACCCTGCGTGCCCTAGCCGACCTGGGGGAGGTGGCTGCCGCCGACTGGGACCGGCTGGCTGCGGCGGACGGCAACGCCCAGCCCTTCGTGGGCCATGCCTATCTCTCCCTCCTGGAGCAGACCGGTTGCGTCGGGCCAGGGACGGGCTGGCAGCCCTGCCACCTCACCCTGTGGCGCGGGGGGCGTCTGGCGGGGGCGCTGCCCCTGTATCTCAAGGACCACTCCTGGGGCGAATACGTGTTCGACTGGAGCTGGGCCGAGGCCTATGCCCGGGCGGGCCTGGACTACTACCCCAAGCTGGTCTCGGCAGTGCCTTTCACCCCGGTCACCGGCGCACGCCTGCTGGCGGAGGACCCCCAGGCCGCCGACGCCCTGGTGCAGGGCGCCCTGGAGTTCGCGGCCCGAAACCAGGTGTCCTCCCTGCACTGCCTGTTCCCCGGGGAAGGGGAACTGCCCGCCTGGCATAGGGCCGGACTGACGCAACGGGCGGGCCTCCAGTTCCATTGGCGCAATTCTGGATACGGCGATTTCGAGGATTTCCTGGCCCGGATGGACCACACCCACCGCAAGAAGATCCGCCAGGAGCGACGCAAGGTCAGGGATGCGGGCATCGGCTTCGTGCGCCTCAGCGGCCGGGAGGCCACCGAGGGAGACTGGGCCTTCTTCCATCGCTGCTACCGGGACACCTACCGGCGCTACCGCTCCACGCCCTATCTCAACCTGGCGTTTTTCCTGGGGCTGGGGGCGCACCTGCCGGAACAGGTGGTCCTGATCCTGGCCCACAGGGGAGGCCGGCCCATCGCCGCCGCCCTCAACCTGCAGGATGGCAAGCGCCTCTACGGGCGCTACTGGGGCAGCCTGGAGTTCCACCCCGGCCTGCACTTCGAGACCTGCTACTACCAGGCCATCGAGCACGCCATCGCCGCCGGGCTCCGGGTCTTCGAAGGTGGCGCCCAGGGTGGCCATAAGCTGGCCCGGGGCCTCATGGCCGTGCCCACCCATTCGGTCCACTGGCTGGCCCAT
>JBJKSP010000261.1:0-6804 GCA_046703865.1 Thiobacillaceae bacterium | reverse complement strand
TCCCCAATGTCATCAAGGCCGGCTTTGTGATCGGAGGAAGCTATGGCAAGGGGGTGCTGGTGGTACGCAACGAGAAGGGCGGCTGGAGACCGCCGGTGTTCCTCAAACTGGCCGCCGGCAGCCTGGGCTGGCAGATCGGCGCACAGTCCACCGACGTGGTCCTGGTCTTCAAGACAAGACGTAGCGTTCAAGGCATCGTGAATGGCACCTTCACCCTGGGGGCCGATGCCGCGGTGGCTGCCGGACCTGTAGGGCGACGCGGGGAGGCGGCCACCGATGCCGAACTGAAAGCGGAAATCCTCTCCTATTCGCGCAGCCGGGGCTTGTTTGCGGGCATCTCCCTGGAGGGCTCCAAGATCGACATCGACCACGACGCGGACGAGACCTATTACGGCAAGGACGTCCGGACCTCGGAAATCATCGAAGGCAAGGTGAGCGTACCTGCCAGTGCTCAGAAGCTGCTCAACGTCGTCGATAAGGCAATGGCCGTCAATTGAGGGACGGATTCGCCCGACCCTGCCGTGGCGCCACCCTGAGTCGGAAGGTGACGGGACCGTCGTTCACCAAGGCTACCTGCATGCTGGCACCGTATTCACCGCTCGCCACGGGGCTATGGGCGGAGCGAGCCCGGGACAACAGATGCCCGAACAATCGCCGCCCCTCTTCAGAGGACGCCGCGGAGGAAAAGCTGGCGCGGGTACCCCGGTCCGTATCCGCAGCCAGGGTGAACTGGGGGACCAGCAACAGCCCGCCTCCCGTATCCAGGAGCGAGCGGTTCATCTTCCCCTCCCCGTCCGGAAACACCCGATAGGTCAGCAACCGTTCCAGCAGCCGATCTGCGCCGGCCTCGTCGTCGCCCTTCTCCATCCCCACCAGCACCAGCAATCCAGGCCCGATCTCCCCGACGATATGGCCTGCCACCGTGACCCGGGCCTCGGCGACGCGCTGCAACAATCCGATCATCATGATCCTCATGGAGTATCGCCCGGATTTTCGGCCATCGGCGCCCGTCCAGCCAGTCCGGCGTACCAGGCCACAGCAACGAAAATGGAATTAAAGTTTTTGCTGATACATCCGTTTATCGAGTTGTGGAATAAGATGTTGTGTGATCTGTAAAGGGCAAACCCGTCGAAAGGCGGGGACGCAAAATCACCGGTCTAAGGGTTATTGCCTATGACAGCGGGATCGCCAGGTGAATCCTCCAGCGACCGTCTTATGGACGCGATCCCTAGCCGTTCCCTGATACCGTTTGCCATCTACAGGTTGTTGCGGGTACGAGGTATGCTGAACATACGAATCGACCCTGATTGTGGAGCCTCGATGGCTTCTGCCAGGAGATAGCGCTATGCCAGAGTCGCAAAAGAAGGTGGTGGACATCAATGAATTCAGCCGAAATCGCAGTGCGGCCGGTTCATCCGGGACCAACTTGCTCAACGCTTGCGGGGAAATGGTCGCCATGCGCGGCTCTGACGCACTGTCCCGGTGTCTCAAGCAGTCATCCGAAGATCTCCTCACCCTGATCGACCAGGTCATGGGCTACGAGATGCGACGTCTGTACCTGGAGGGCATGGAATTCGCGCGGGACCGGCACACGAGCGTCGAAGCCAGCTTCAAGCGTATTTTTTACCAGTATTTCAGGCGCGAAAGCAGGCGCTACAAGACCAGCGAGGCATCCCAGGAAGCCTCGGAACTCAGCCTGGTAGACCCAGACGAGCTGGAGGTATCCCTGGCCGCCTCCAATCTGGCCAACGCCATTCACAACCTGTGTGGCGAAGAATTATTTGGTCTGTCCAAACGAATGGGCGCCCTGCTGAATGACCCCGAACTCCAGCTTGGCGAGAATCCCGTGGGTCCGGAGGTCATCGGTGCCGTCGTCATGGACGCGCTGAAGGACCAGGATGTCCCGGTGAAAGTCCGGCTGATCCTGGTCCCCCTGCTGGACAAGTACCTGCCCAAGGAGATCAAGGGTATCTACCAGGATCTCAACCGACATCTCATTGAAAAAGGTGTCATGCCGACCATCCGGTCGGGTATGAAGAAACAGGCCTCAAGCAAGCCTGCACAGGAAGACGAGACACAACCCCAGGAGCAGGCAACCAATAACCAGGATCTGTTTGACATGCTGAGGCAATTGGTCACACTGGGCAATCTCTCCCCGGGGCGGTCTGGCGACGCCGCAGGCTTGTTCGATAGGCAGGGCAGCCAATCCATCCCTGTTTCCATGCCTACGGCAGGTGCATCCCCTGCGTTCATCCAGAGTCTGAACATGCTCCAGCGCGGACAGTTCGACGAGCTTGCTGTCACAGGATTGGATGCCTCGCAGTTGGCCAACGGTCAGATCAACGTCCTGCGTGAGATCAAGAACACCAGCGTAGCCGGTTCCATGGAGCAGATGGATGGGATGACCCTGGACATCGTCGCCATGGTGTTCGATTACATCCTGGACGACACCCGCATCCCCGATGCCATGAAGGCCCTTATAGGCCGGCTGCAAATCCCAGTGCTGAAGGTGGCCATGCTGGACCGCAACTTCTTCTCCCAGAAGTCCCATCCGGCGCGTCGGCTGCTGGACGTTCTGGCCGACGCCTCCATGGGCTGGAACGAGACCGAGGGACACGACAGCGGTCTGTACCAAAAGGTGGACGAAGGCGACCAACGCATTCTCATCGAATTCGATGACAAACTGGATGTCTTCACCGCCGTCCTTGAGGATATCGAGGGATTCCTGCTCCAGGAAAGGCATAGAAGCGTTGAACTGGCGAGCCGCAGCGCCCATTTGATCCAACAGCGCGAACAGGTGGAAGTCGCCAACGTCGTGGCCAGAGACGAGGTTCAGAGCCATATCTTCGACCGGAAACTGCCCGAGTCCATCCGCAGTTTCCTCTACGGCCAATGGCACTCCGTCTTGGCCATGATCTACACGCAGGATGGCGACAACACCCGGGCCTGGAAGAGCGCCATCCAGACCATGAACGAATTGATCTGGAGCCTGGAATCCAAGAAGACACCGGATGACCGCAACAAGCTGGTAAAGATGCTGCCCGGACTGCTCAAGAAGCTGGACCAGGGTCTCCAATCCATAAGCGCGAGCCAGGAGACGCGCGACCAGTTCTTCTCCAGCCTTGTGAAGTGCCACGCCGTGGCCGTACGTGCCGGCATCCCCGGAGCCACCGATACGGATGCGGACACAGAAGCGGAAGTAGCTGCAGCACCAGCTGAACCCTACCCCCCCGAGGTGGAAATCCCGGAAACGGGTTCCTCGGACTTCGAGGAAGTCCAGCTTCCCGAGACCGAACCCCCGCCCAGCCCCACCGCCCTGGGAAAGATCGCAGCCGAATTGGACAGCGACAACGTCGCGGAGGAGATCACCATCGGCGACGTGGGGTGGCTGTCCAGTCGCACCGGCAAGGACGACGATGAAGATGAAATCGGCGCCATGATCAAGCAATTGCGCCGCGGCACCTGGATCGACGTACGCCAGAACGACGGCACGTTTTCCCGTGCCAAGCTGGCCTGGATCAGCCCCCTCAAAGGCATTTACCTGTTCACCAACCGGCTCGGCCAGCGGGCCATGTCCATCAATGCCGACGGACTGGCCGCCAAGTTCCGTGCCGGGGATATCCATATCATCGACAGCGTGCCCCTCATGGATCGGGCCGTGAACAGCCTACTCGAACGCCTGAAACAACAAGAAGTGACCTGAACGGACGACCGCTGCCATGCCTGCCCCAGCAATCCGCAGATCCCGAGAAACACCTGAGGGCAAATCGGCGACCGCGGGACAGGGCGACGACGGGGAGCCCGTCCCGCTTCAGCACTTCCTGACCCGCCAACCGGTGCTGGACGATGGCTACCGGGTGGCGGGATTCGAACTCATGCTGCGGGAAAAGGCCGACTTCACCCTCGTACCCGGCGCCGAAACCCTGCAGCAGGCCCTGGACGAGGCCTTGCTGGTAAGCACCATCGACCTGGATTTCCGCAATGCCTTCGGCGATCGCACCATCTTCCTGAGCGTGGCGCCGGTAACCCTGTTCAATCCCATGGTGGAACAGTTACCCGCAGGCAAGGTAGTGCTGGCCATCAGGCCCTTCCGTCAGCAGACTGATCTTCTCGCACGCTGCGACACCTTGGTCAGGTCAGGCATCGACGTGGCGGTGGACGACGCCGACGACAAGCCGGAACTGGCATCCCTGCTGAAACTGTGCACCTATGCCAGGCTCAATGCGAGCCGCGACGACGTAGTCACCCTGGGCGAACGGGTGGCAAGGCTGCGCAGCCTGGGGGTCTCCCGGCTCGTGGCCACCCGGGTGGAAACCGAGGAACTGTTCGAGGCCTGCCGCAAGCTCACCGTCAATCTGTTCCAGGGGTATTACTTCGCCAGGCTGCGCCCCGCCTTGCCGCATCGCATCGACACCAACCGCATGCGGGTCATGGAACTGCTCAACCTGGTCGTCAACCGTGCTGAGTTCATCCAACTGGAGGAACGCTTCAAGCTTGACCCCGGCCTTTCCTACAAACTGCTGCGCTTCATCAATTCACCGGCCATCGGGCTGCGCCAGGAGATCGGATCCATCCGCCAGGCCCTGATCCTGCTGGGCCACGATCAGATCTACCGCTGGCTTACCCTGCTGTTGTTCACGGCCGGCCAGCCCGACCGGCGCAGCCAGGCCATGTTCAAGAACGCATTGGTACGCGCCCGATTCACGGAAAGCCTTGGGGAGAAGCGGGTCAGCCCGGAGCACCGCGGCGGCCTGTTCCTGGTCGGCATCCTGTCCATGATGGATGCGTTGCTCAACCAACCCATGACCCAGGCCCTGGAACCCCTCAAGCTGCCCCAGGCGGTGGTGGACGCCCTGATCGGCGGCACCGGCGTGTATGCACCGTATCTCCAGCTGGCGGTGGCCTGCGAACAGTTCGATCAGGACAGCATCGCCCGGCGTGCGGACGAGGTCGGGCTCAGTGCCGACGAGGTCAACCTGGCCCATGTCCATGCCCTGATCTGGGCCGAAGGACTGGAAGTCTGATTCCCGCCCCGCCACCCGCGCCGGTATAGACCGCCCTGCCGCTATACTGGCGACATGCGCTACCAGGTCATTCCCGTCACCCCCTTTCAGCAGAACTGTTCCCTGGTGTGGTGCGAGACCACGGGTCGGGCCGCCCTCATCGACCCGGGCGGCGATGCGGACCGCCTCCTGGAAGCCGCCGCCCGTCTGGACCTGACCCTGGAAAGACTGCTGTTGACCCACGGCCACCTTGACCACGTAGGGGCGGCCCCGGAGATCTCCCAAGGGCTGGACATCCCCATCGAAGGCCCGCACAGGGAGGACGCATTCTGGCTGGAGACGCTGCCCCAACAGGCCCTGTATTTCGGCTTCCCTCCCGCGCGGGCCTTCACCCCACAGCGCTGGCTGGAACACGGAGACAGGGTAAGCGTAGGCGAGGAGGTCCTGGAGGTGCTGCATTGCCCGGGACACACACCTGGGCACGTGGTCTTCTTTCACCGGCAGGACCGACAGGCCTTCGTGGGGGATGTGCTGTTCAAAGGTTCCATAGGCCGAACCGACTTTCCCAGGGGCGATCACCACACCCTGATCGATGCCATCCGCCATCGGCTCTTTCCCCTGGGCGACGACGTGTGTTTCGTGCCCGGCCACGGAGCCCAGTCCACCTTCGGCGAGGAACGGCACAACAATCCCTTCGTAGGAGAGGCTGTCTGAGGGGCCCTCGGACGAAACCCGGACTGGCCTGACGTGGGTCCAGTCAGATATAGAAAATAATGGGATATGAGCCGATCCGGACAACGATTCCGAAAGCCGCGACTCATCGCCGCGTCAAGCTGCCTGGGCGTCGACTGTGCGGGCGTGGAGCGGGGAGCGGAGGCCATCCTGGCTACCGGACTCAGGGGCCGGCTGTCCGAGTCCGTGGCCGGGGTCCGCACGGTATCCGTCTCTGCCCCGCCCGGGGCCCTGCCCAACCAGCCCGAGACCCTCACCGCCTTTCCCACGCGATTGGCAGAGACCGTCGGACAAGCGATGCTGGCCCGGAAGCTTCCCGTGGTGCTGGGCGGCGACCACAGCATCGCCCGGGCACCTGGAATGGCGTGCGAACCGTCTTGCCTGTGGGGGCGGACCTGAGCCTGATCTGGGTCGATGCCCATCTGGACACCCATATCCCCGCCAACTCGCCCACCGGCAACTATCACGGCATGTCCCTGTCCCATGTACAGGGGCTGGGCGAGGAGGTGCTCCTGGCCCTGACACCCCGAGGGCGCGCACTTCCACACCACCGCGTCTGCGTGGTGGAGGCCCGCAGCTGGGAACCCGAGGAGGGCGATCTACTGGCGAAACCGGGGGTGCGCGTCTATCCCATGGCCGAGGTCAGGGCGCGAGGGTTGGGTGCCGTGCTGGAGGAGGCCCTGGCTCAGGTGCTGGACGGCACCGCGGGCTTCGGGCTGAGTCTGAACATGGACGCCTACGATCCGCGGGAGGCCCCGGGCGTCTGCACTCCCGCCCGGGACGGATTCCTCACGGACGAACTCCTGGGTGCCCTCGCGACCCTCGCCGGCCACCCCCACCTCCTGGCCATTGAAGTGGCCGAGTGCAATCCGGTGCACGACCCGCGCGGTCGCACCTCTCGGCTCGCCGCAGACAGTGTGGCGGCCATCGCGTCTGCACGGCCGCCCTAGCCGGAAGACCCATGTATACAGGCCCAGAGTGGGCATCGAGGTGTGGGATGACTTGGTGTGCGTCAACAAGTCTGCGCGAACAGGTCATCCTCATCCATGCCAACCACGACACCTGCGTC
>JBJKSP010000260.1:0-2618 GCA_046703865.1 Thiobacillaceae bacterium | reverse complement strand
ATCCCGATTTCAAGCCCCAGACGCAACAGTCCGGCGCCGACGGCCTCCGCGTGGGTGACCAGGGAGGCGGGCGGGTCGGGATCGATGCAGACGCAGGGGCGATGGGGCCGCATGATGCCCGCCTTTTCATAGCCGATGGCCTCCCGGGTATGTCCCAGATAGTCCTGGTGATCCAGGTCCACCGAGGTAATGACGGCGCAGTCGGCATCGAAGATGTTCACCGCATCCAAGCGCCCGCCCAGGCCCACCTCCAGGATGGCGGCATCGATGCCGGCCTGAGCGAATAGCCAGACGGCCGCCAGGGTGCCGTGTTCGAAATAGGTCAGGGGGACCCCGACGCGAGCGGACTCCACGGCTGCGAAGGCGGCCACCAGCGCCTCGTCCGACACCTCCGCCCCATCGATGTGCACGCGCTCGTTGTAGCGCAGCAAATGGGGCGAGGTGTAACTGCCGGTTCGATAACCTGCGGCCTGGAGGGCGGCCTCCAGATTGGCACAGGTCGAGCCCTTGCCGTTGGTGCCCCCCACGGTCAGGATGGGCCAGGCGGGATTCAGGTCCAGCCGGTCCCTGACTTCTGCAACACGCTCCAGCCCCAGTTCGATGGCGCGCGGATGCCGCTCTTCGAGCAGCGCCAGCCATTCGGGCAGGCTGTGGGGGTGGGACACGTCGCGGTCAGATGGCGGGAGCGGTCTTGCGCATCAGCATTGCGGCGGTGCCCGCCAGGGTTTTGCGCAGTTCGCGACGGTCGACGATCATGTCCACGGCGCCGTGGTCAAGCAGGAATTCGGAACGCTGGAAGCCTTCGGGCAGTTTCTCGCGCACGGTCTGCTCGATGACCCTGGGGCCTGCGAAGCCGATCAGTGCCCCCGGTTCGGCGATGATCACGTCGCCCAGCATGGCGAAGCTGGCGGACACCCCGCCCATGGTGGGATCGGTGAGCACCGAGATGAAGGGCAGCCGGTGGGCGGCGAGCTGGGTCAGGGCGGCGCTGGTCTTGGCCATCTGCATCAGCGACAGCAGCCCCTCCTGCATGCGCGCCCCGCCGCTGGCGGCAATGCTGACCATGGCCTTCTTGCCCTTGATGGCGGTGTCCACCCCGCGCACGAAGCGCTCGCCCACCACGGAGCCCATGGACCCGCCCATGAAGCGGAACTCGAACGCCGCGACCACCATGGGGACCGTCAGGACGGTGCCCTCCATGACCACGATGGCGTCACTCTCCTCCGTCTCCTTGGCCGCCTCGGTGATGCGTTCCGTATAGCGGCGGGCATCCTTGAATTTGAGGGTGTCCACGGGGGTGATGCCGGCACCGATCTCCTGGCGTCCTTCCTCGTCCAACAACCCCTCCAGCCGCTTTCTGGCGCCGATGCGGTTGTGGTAGCCGCATTGGGGACAGACCTGGGCGTTGTTGTCCAGATCGGCGGCGTAGAGCACGGCCTCGCACTTGGGGCACTTGCTCCACAGCCCCTCGGGCATGGTCTTCTTGGCCGCCTCTTCGCGGCGCTTGATCTTGGGTGGGAGGATCTTCTGGAACCAGCTCATGTTCAGGTTGCAGATTGGAGGTTACAGGTCACAGCGGCAGCGAGGGCATGCGCCCGCCGTGGTCGAGTACAGCAGAAAAGCCGGAGAGGCGTTGCCCCCCGCGATTGCGCGTCCTTCTGATGCCTGGCATCTGACCCCTGTCATCTGGAATCGAGCGCCGCGCGCACGCTGGCGACGAAGTTTTTCACGTTGTCCAGCACGGTTTCCCGGGGTGAGCCTTCGATCTCCTGGACGATGCGGCTGCCGATGACCACGGCGTCGGCCACTTCGGCCACCCGGCGCGCGGTTTCCGGGTCGCGGATGCCGAAGCCCACGCCCACGGGCAGGCCGCTGTGGGCCCGGATGGCGGGGAGCCTGGCGGAGACCTCGCCCAGGTCCAGGTTGGCCGCACCCGTGACCCCCTTCAGGGACACGTAGTAGATGAAACCGCCGGCGAATTTCGCGATCTCGCCCAGCCGTGCGTCCGGCGTCGTGGGGGAAAGCAGGAAGATGGCATCCAGCCCGTGCCGCGCCAGGGTGGAGACGTAACCATCCGCCTCTTCGGGCGGACAGTCCACCGTGAGCACACCGTCCACCCCGGCCTCCCGGGCATCCTGGCAGAACACTTGGTATCCCATGGCCTCGATGGGATTGGCATAGCCCATGAGGACCACGGGGGTGGCCGCGTCCGCCCGGCGGAATTCCGCCACCAAGGCCAGCACCCGGCGCAAGTTGACCCCGTGTTTCAGGGCCCTTTCGGAGCTGCGCTGTATGGTGGGTCCATCCGCCATGGGATCGGAAAACGGCACCCCCAGCTCGATGATGTCCGCGCCACCAGCCACCAGGGCGTGCATGAGGGGGACGGTCAGTGCCGGCTCCGGGTCGCCGGCGGTGATGAAGGGGATCAGGGCCTTCCTGCCACCCGCCTTGAGGTCGGCAAAACGCTGCGAGATACGGGACATGATTCAGAACGGATTCAAAGGGAGATCCCGGTCAGGCGGGCGACGGTTTCGATGTCCTTGTCCCCCCGGCCGGAAAGGTTCACCAGCAGGATCCGGTCCCGGTCCAGGGTGGGAGCCAACCGGGCGGCGTAAGCC